>JASHVC010000251.1 GCA_030039655.1 Xanthobacteraceae bacterium
GCGGCAGATCGAGCGCTTCGGCAGCGGCAAGATAGACGCGCGGCTTCGGCTTGTAGTCGCCAGCAATCTCCGAGCCGAGGATCGCGTCCCAGGGAAGATCGTTGCGCCGCGCCAAGTCGACCATCAGCGAGATATTGCCGTTCGAGACGGGCGCAAGCATGTACCGCCGCTTGAGCCGATGCATGCCGGGCGGAACGTCGGGCCAGGCGTCCAGCCTGTGCCAGGCGAGATTGAGAGCGCAGCGGTCGTCTTCGCTCAACTTGCCGATGCCGAAGCGCGGCAGGATGAGTTCGAGATTGCGCCGATGCAGCACGTCGAGCTTGCAGAACGGAATGCGGCCGTTGCGCACTTCGTCCATGGCGCCCTGATACTCGCCGCGCCACGCATCCGCGAAGGCGAACCAGTCGAACTTATAGCCTTGCGGCTCCAGCATCGCCTTGGCCTCGCGCGCAACCGACGTGCGCCAATCGACCAAGGTGCCGAAGACGTCGAAGAACAACGCTTTGACCACGACCGCCATGCACCAGAGTCCTAGCGCAATCGCAACCGGAATGCCAAAAGGAGCGCCCCGCCCTGCCCGGCCGATAGCCTAGGAACGATCATGCCCGACCAACCGATCTCCGAGAAAGAGCGCTGGGAGACGCGCTTTCGCGCGCCGGACTACATCTTCGGCAAGGAGCCGAATGCGTTTCTCAAGGCCCAGGCGCCGCGCCTGCGTGTGGGCGGCACCGCGCTATCGGTGGCGGACGGCGAAGGCCGCAATGGGGTCTGGCTCGCCGAGCAAGGTCTCGACGTTCTCACGATCGACTATTCTCCGGCGGCGCTGGCAAAGGCACGCGCGCTCGCGGCCGAACGTGGCGTGCCGCTGCGCACCGAGGTCACCGACGTTTTCGCGTGGCAGTGGCCCGCGAATGCCTTCGACGTGATCGCGGCGATCTTCATCTTTGCCGCGGCCGCGCAACGGCCGACCTTCTTCGCCAGCCTGAAGGGCGCACTCAAACCCGGCGGGCTCCTGCTCATGCAGGGCTATCGCCCGGAGCAACTGAAATACCGTACCGGCGGCCCGCCGGACGCCGAACGCATGCTCACGCGCGCCATCCTGGAACAGGGCTTCGGCGACATGGCCGAGCTCGATATCCGCGAACACGACAGCACGATCAGCGAAGGCACCGCGCATGTCGGCATGTCGGCGCTGATCGATCTTGTGGTGAGGAAATAACTGATGTTGCCCTCATCCTGAGGCGCCCGCGCGCAGCGCGGGCCTCGAAGGATGCAGGCCGACGCGCCGAAGCCATCACCCTTCGAGGCTCGCTTCGCTCGCACCTCAGGGTGAGGAGATGACAGGAGACTAAAATGCCCAATGACCTCGCGGAGACGCTGCACGAACTGATCGTGGCCACCCGCATTCTCGCAAATGAAAAAATTCTCGACGCCTTCGGCCATGTCAGCGTGCGCCATCCGCACGATCCGCAGCGCTATTTCATTCCGCGCCACCGCGCGCCGGAATTGGCGGAAGTCTCCGACCTAGTCGAACTGACGCTGGATTCCGAGCCGGTGCGGCCCACCGAATTCCGCCTCTACAGCGAGAAGGTGATCCACGGCGAAATCTACAAGGCGCGCCCCGACGTGCTCGCGGTCTGCCATCACCATGCCCACACGGTGCTGCCGTTTGCCATATCGGGCCAGCAGATCGTGCCGGTGTTTCATCTCGGCGCCGTCATCGGCCACGTGCCGTTCTGGGATCAGCGCGATGAGTTTGGCGACACCAACATGTTGGTGGTCAAGCCGCAGGAAGGCGCTTCGCTGGCACGCGCACTCGGTCCGCATTGGATGGTGCTGATGCGCCGCCACGGCGCTACCGTCGCCGGGACCGGCATCCGCGAGCTGATATTCCGCTGCGTCTTCGCCTCGGATAATTGCAAGCTTCAAGCCCAGGCCATGGCCATGGGCCACGTCGATTCGCTCTCGCCGGGCGAAGCCAAGTTGACCTCGGCGCATCAACAGCGCCCGCCCTCGACCAATCGCGCCTGGGATTATTGGGTGCGGCAGGTCGAGAAGGCCGGACTCATGCCGGCGAGATTGGCGAGCCGCACCACCGCGGGGCCGGCGAAACGCGCTAAGTCGAAAACTGTGAAGAACCCGGCGGCGAAGGCGAAGGCCAAGAAGCGCCGCTGAGGCGTACCCGCATAAAATCGCCAAATCCCTGCCCATATTGAGACTGTGACTGTCAGCTTAGGCCATGGACCCACAACAATGCTTATATCTTTGTCCTGAACCGCAGGGGCATGGCTCGTTCCGCCTAATCGGATTTCCCGCTATCGCAATGCCCAATCGTTCATATGAACGTCGAATGCCGCCAGCCATCTCTGCGTCGTGAGACGCGTCGAATAAAGGACGCAACGCTGGGCAAACATCCTGCCCGAAGCCCAGAACGCCAAGGCCGGCGCCGTGAAAAAATTCAAAATGCGGGAACGTTTTGGATATTTCGGCCCAGAAACGGAAAACTCCGAAGTCGAGCTCGTGTACCTGAGTATCGTGGAATAGCACGACGGAGCGGTTCGACAGCTTGGAACGCCATGTTTCAAAATCGTGTTTCACATCATCGTATCGGTGGCGCCCATCGACATGCAAAAGATCAATTGAGCCATCGTCAAAATCATCGACAGCGTTGTCAAATGTCGTTCGAAGAAGGCGGGAAAAACCAGAATAATTGGCAGTGTTGATTTCTTTAACCGTATTGAACACAGACTCGTCGTAGAATCCAGCATGTTCGTCGCCCATCCAGGTATCTACCGCAATACAATTGGTCGGCAATTTAAGTGAGGCGACTTGCTGGCAGAAACAAAAATATGAGTATCCGTAATGCGTGCCAAGTTCCACGAAACTATTTGGCTTCAAGTTTTCGATCAGCCAGAACGCGAAGGGTGCATGCCCGATCCACGCCCTCGTCGGCGCAATAAATTTTGGTCTCATGAACGATGAGCGAGAAACACAACTTTGTGGAGGACTATTGATTTTCACAGGCTTACGCTGTCCCGTTCACGGCCGGACGATCATCCAGTGTGGACGGATCGTTGTCGCTCTGACAAGTGCGCCACCACGTCATTTCTGAGCGCCTGATATTCATCAAGATATTTGCGGTTCTTAAGACGGCGATAGGCGAGCTTCAAAGCGTCCAAGAGCACCGCTTGGCGCCAAGCGGTTGCAAGTACCGGCGCTGAGAACGCAAACGTCATCGGGTCGTAGACAGCAGTGCGCCAGCGATCGTCGGTGGCAAGAAGGAGCGTCGCTAGACGCTCTATAACGAAGACTTTGAGATTAGCATCCAATGCGCGCCGATAAGCGGCGGGACTGTTTAGCGCGGATCGATCGACACGGGCGCGTTCAGCTTTATCGTAAAGCATTTCGGCCACGCTGAACCATCGGTGCCAAAACTCCGAGCGCGCGACAAAGTAGTTACTAAACACGGTATTGGTGGAATCGGTCACCATCGCCTGTAGATCGACATCAATACCAGCTGCCTTCGTCAACTCCGCAGTCTCTTGGAGTAAGCCTGGATGATGCCGTTCGCCTTGCTCAAAGATGCTCAGAAAAAACGCGCTTTGATCGAAGAATGGGCTGAACGAAATCACGTCAGCATTTGCGTTGGCGTCGACAAACGATTTGATTTGTTCAGCGGTAAGGGTTGTCTTTCCGGCGAGGCGCGGAGAGAAAAAGCCATAATATGCCTTCGGCTCAAGCTGATGGCTCAGTAGATAATTTCTGATCGGGTGATATTCACGCCAATCGGGACGCTCATTTTTGCAATTGTCGAGTGGAATGAAACCGGAATCCAACGACGCTTTAGTGGCCTCATCGTAGTAGATTTGATAGAGGTAGATGTCCGCCACGTACTTTTCTCTACCGATCCTAGAAATGCTTCGAAAACAGTATATTGGCGTGAGCCAGCGTTTTTCATTGCAAAAAGGCCATAGGTGAGCCCTACGACGGGTGTTTCCACCGCTTATGCACAGAAAGCGCCGCCGAAAAGCTGCAAAGAGCAAAGCAATAGGGCGCCAAAAAGCCCCAGCCCAAGGCCGGCGCCAAGGAGAACATGCGCTACGTGGGGGCGTAACGCATTCGGTCCACGCCGCGTGGCGCACGCCAGCTAGAAAAGAATGGGCGTGCGCCAGGCCAAACAAAAATAGCCCAGGCGCCTCCGGCGGTCTGTCCATTACCAAACATTTCGGCGGTATAATCGCGCAGTGAGTCGGCGCCGATTGTTGCGTCCGCGTAAGCGGCGCGGCT
>JASHVC010000252.1 GCA_030039655.1 Xanthobacteraceae bacterium
AAGCCGGCATGCGCGCTCGACCATGTCGTCCTGATCGTGTGCATCCTCGGCGATCACGGTGTGGATGCCCCAGACGATAGACAATTTGCGCCCGGCGGCGATGATCGGCGAGATGGCAATGATTGGGCATTGGGGCCGCTCGCGCGCTACCCGCAAGCCGGTCGAGCCCGATGAGGTCCAGCAGACAATGGCGGAGAGGTCGATGGTTTCAGCAACCTGCCGTGCGGCTGCGGCGATGGCATCAGCGCCCGTGGCCTCAGGCTCCGTGTGCAGCACGTGCAGCGACGGCAGGTAGATAGCGTCTCTTTCGACTTGTTCGGCGATCCGGTTCATCGTCGCCACTGCCTCGACCGGATATTGGCCGGCCGCCGACTCCGCCGAGAGCATGATCGCATCTGCTCCGTCGAAGATGGCAGTCGCAACGTCGGAAACTTCGGCGCGGGTCGGCACGGGGCTCGCGATCATGGACTCCAGCATCTGCGTCGCGACGACGACCGGCTTGCCGGCGCGCCGACAGGCCCGCGTCATGTCTTTCTGCACGCCTGGCACGCGTTCCAGCGGCATCTCGACGCCGAGATCGCCGCGCGCCACCATTAAGGCGTCAGCGAGATCGAGGATGTCGTCGAGGCGCGCGACGGCTTGCGGCTTCTCGATCTTGGCCATCACGGCCGCGCGCCCACGGGTGATTTTCTTGGCCTCGGCGACGTCCTCTGGACGTTGAATGAAAGACAGCGCCACCCAATCGATTCCAGCATCAAGGGCGGCTTCGAGGTCGGCGATGTCCTTTGCCGCGAGCGCTGCCAACGGAATGACGGTGTCGGGCAAGCTGACACCTTTGCGGTTGGACATTTTGCCGCCGACTTCGACCCGCGTCACGATGCGCTGCGGGCTCGTTTCGATCGCTTGCAAGCGTAACTTGCCGTCATCGATCAGCAGCGTGTCGCCCGGTTTGACGGCGGCGAAGATTTCGGCGTGCGGGAGGTTTATGCGCGTTGCATCACCGGGCGTCGGATCGGTGTCGAAGAGGAAGTCCTGGCCTTTGTCGATCTCGACCGCGTCATTCTTGAATGCGCCTAGCCGCAGCTTCGGTCCTTGCAGATCGACAAGGGCGCCGATCGGCCGGTTGTGCTCTGACTCCACCGCACGAATCGAAGCCACCAGCTCACGCATGCGCTCGTGGCTGGTGTGGCTCATGTTGATGCGGAAAACGTCTGCACCGGCCTGGAAGAGGCGATTAATTGTAGTTCGGTCGCCCGACGCCGGCCCAAGCGTCGCGACGACTTTAGTCCGTCGCTGCCGCCTCATTTTTTGGTTCCGGCTGGCGCCCCTGGCGTCGGTGCAGCGCTGGCGGGCGGGAGCGCGCTCAGCGGATTGCCGACAGGTTTGACTTGCTGCCGTTCACCCGATTCGGTCAATTGGACGGTCCAGTTCTTCTGCTCGCCGGTGTCTACCTCGAAAAAGCCGGTGCGGTCGAAACCATGGGCGAGGCAATCGCTAGTGCCGCGGATCGTAAACTCCCTGTCGCGCGTGCACATGAAGGCCTGACCCATCCATTCGCCGCCGCGGTCATAGTCGATGGCGTAGACGTAGTAAAAACGTGCGACAAGGTCGCCTTTGAGGATGGTCTCGCAGCTTCGTGATGGCAGATTCCACCAGCCCTCGGTGGTCCAGTTGTCAGCGTCCTTGTAGCCGATGGCGACGCCAACGCGGCTGCCGGTGTTGTTGCAGAGGCGGAAGTCGGCCTTGGCGGTGCCGGTCGATGCGGCCAAGACTGCGAACGCGATGGCGCTCAGCACCAGCGCAGTCGCCGTCAGTCGTGAAAAGAGGGTCCCCTGCCTCATTACTGGTGAGCTTCCACGTCAACTCGATGGCCTGTCAACGGTGATGGCGCGGAAGTCGGTCACGTTCGTGAACGTGGGGCCGGGCCTGAACAGATCGCCGATACCATTGAAGAACCCCGTGGAATCGTTGTCCGCGAGAAACGCGGCGGGATCGAGGCCGGCGGCTCGGGCGCGACCGATCGTCGTCTCATCGACGAAGGCACCGGCAGGGTCGTCCGGGCGCCCGCGGCCTCCATCGGTTCCATCCGTGTCGGCAGCCAGGCCCGCAATGCCTTTGGCCCCATCGAGATAGACCGCGAGTGCCAGCGCATATTCCTGGTTGGGGCCGCCCCGGCCCTGGCCCTGTAGTGTGACCGTGAGTTCGCCGCCCGAAAGGATGGCGACGCGGCGGCCCTGCGCCGCCAGATCGCGGGCAAGCCTGGCATGCTCGGCGGCAACCTCCCGTGCTTCGCCTTGTAGGCGGTCGCCGAGGACCAGGCATTCGTAGTCAGCGGCCTCTGCCCGCGCTTGCGCCGCCCGCAGCGCGTCAGCCGGACGCGCCACGATTTTGTAATTCGTCCCGGCAAAGAATGCCGCACCCGATTTCGGCGATTCGTTGGAAGGATCGGCGAGCGTGCGCGCGGCGGCTTCCGGCACCTCGAGCCGGTATTTGCTGATGATCGCGCGCGCGTCGGAAAGCGTCGTCGGATCAGGCACGGTCGGTCCGGAACCGATGGTTGCGGGATCGTCGCCGGGTACGTCGGAGATCGCCAGCGTCATCACGGCTGCGGGCTGTGCGCGTTGCGCAAGACGTCCGCCTTTGATCCGCGAGAGATGTTTGCGGACTGTGTTGATCTCGCCGATGTTGGCGCCGCTGCGCAACAGCGCTCGTGTCACCGCTTGCTTCTCGGCGAGCGTCAGATTTTTAGCCGGTGCGATCCAGTTTGCGGAAGCGCCGCCGGAAAGAAGGACAAGGACGAGGTCGGCCTGACCGGCCTGTTCGGCGAAGGCGAGTGCGCGTTCGGTGCCTTTGACCCCTGCTTCATCGGGCACCGGATGGCCAGCCTCAACGATGGGAATCCGCCGCGTCGGTCGCCCGTAACCGTGACGCGTCACCGCCACTCCGGTTAGTCGGTCCGCCGCGATGTTCCGCTCGGCCATTTGCGCCAGGTAGTGCTTTTCTGCGACCTCCGTCATCGAGCCGGCCGCTTTGCCGGCGGCCAGAATGATCAGCCGTCCGCCGGACGGAAACTCCGGCAGGTTTGGGGGTAGGCACTGCGACGGATGGGCCGTGGCGACCGCAGTTCGAAACAGCGATACAAGCAGGTCGCGCGCCGGCGTAGCCATTCGGTCCCAAATTTCGCACTATGGAAAGACGAGCCTTGTGTCTCTATCTTGTTAACAAATAGGCCGACGAGGTGACCATGGCTACCGATGAAAAGACCCGCACTGAACTTGAGGCCGCCGTATACCGCCGTCTGGTCGAGCACCTGCGCTCGCGCACAGACGTGCAAAATATCGACCTGATGAATTTGGCCGGTTTTTGCCGAAACTGCCTCTCCAATTGGATGAAGGATGCGGCCGATGCCCAAGGCGTGCCGATGACCAAGGAAGAGAGCCGCGAGGTCGTCTACGGGATGCCCTACGACGAATGGCGCGCCAAATACCAGAAGGAAGCCTCCGCGCAGCAGAAGGCTGCGTTCGAGAAGGCGCAATCAAGCCAGAAACATTGAGTTCCAGGCTTTTTCGACTTCATCCTGTGCGTTGATGTGGATGAGGACGCTCGCGTCTTGACGTGAAGCTTGGCGGCTTTGAAAGGTCCTCGCTTCCGTCATCGCGAGGAGTGCCCGATGGCCAACGCTTCTGTCAAAGACGATCAGCCGGCCCGCCGCTTTGCCAAGGATCAGCTCAAGGCGTTCGTTGAACGCGTCGAGCGGCTTGAAGAGGAAAAGAAAACAATCACCGATGATATTCGCGACGTCTATGCCGAAGCCAAGGTCAATGGTTACGACATCAAGGCTTTGCGCTCGGTAGTGCGGCTGCGCAAGATAGACATCAACGAGCGCAGGGAGCAGGAAGCCATTCTGGAAACCTACCTGCATGCGCTCGGCATGCTGGCGTGAAGGGATCAGTGGAGCGAAGCGGTGGTGCGCGGCAGGTATGTCACAGTCGACACGAAGACGATCGCGCTGCCGCTGAAGCGATCGTCGGTCAAGCCTGGATTGGGCTCTGCTCCAAACGTCATCATCACTGAGCTTTGCGGCTTCTCCACCAGGGCCGCGAAGGACCGGAAGTCCTGCGCCCCGAGCATGAGGGTGGTGAGATAGCGCCCAACGCTTGGTGACAGCACGATCGCGCGCAGCCAGGGATTGTCGGACTCTGGGTTGCTAGCGGTCGGCGTTGCGGAAGGCGGCGGGGGCGCCGCCAGGATGGTGGACGCATCCTGATCGGCGCTGCGTTTCACCGCGATCGTAGTCCCGGGCGGTGGTGGTGGTATCGGAAGGTGCGTCTGAGCCTTCGAGGGTTGAGCCACTGTTATGGGTTGACTTGGTACGCTAGCCGCGGTCGGCGGCGCCAAGAGCGGCGCTTCCTGCCCTGGCTGTGCCGCGTAGGCGAGTGCGATATCGGGCGGAACGCGATCGCGCGCGGCGCCAGCGAACGCCTTGAGCGCGCTGGTAATGTCGGGGACGGTGCTCGCGGTTTCCCTGCGGGACACGCTCGCGCTCAGCGGATTCGCGGGCTGTGCCGCGGTCTGCCCATCAGGCAGGCCTTCCCAATAACCACGCGCGGCGATTATCTGGTTCGGCGTCAACGCGGCAACGCGTTGCGGAGCTGCGCCGCCGGGCGGTCGGTTGACGGAGGCGGTTTGGTAGATCGCCGGTTGGTTCGCCGCGGCGGCCACCTTTCCAGGTGCGGCGGGCATTTGAGCGGCTATCGTCTCGTCGGCGTCCTCGTCTGGATCCTCCTGCGTCTTCGCGAAGAGCTTGGCCAGTGACTTCACGTCCTGGTGCTCGTTTCGCGCCACGTCGATCCCGGCCGGCAGGTCTTTGCCGTGCCTTCTGATGTCGGCAAGCGCCAGTTCGTAGCCTGGTAGAGGCCGCCCATCGCTCGGAATGTAGGCAGTGCGTCCATCGGGGAATACGTGCAGCAGTTCGTCACGCGTCATGCGCGGCCACATGCGCACGCCGCCCGTATCCATGTGCACGAACGGCGACCCAGAGCTCGGATAGAAGCCGACGCCGCCGCGTTGCAAGCGCAAGCCGATGACACGAAGGTCTTCAAGCCGCACTCCGGGAATGTAGAAATCCATGGCGTGGCCAAGCATGTGCTGACTGAAACGGGCGACGCCGCTGCTGCGGCGGCGGAGCATCGCGTTTGTTTCGGGCGAGCGGTAGCCGCACACAACCCAGATCGGTTGCTTCGATCCGGTCTCGCGCTGGACTTCCCATGCCAGGTCGATCAGTTGCGGATCCATGCGGATAACTTTGTTCTGGCGCCAGTCGCGCAGCAACCAGTTGAGCTTATCGAGTGCCGCTTCGTCGTATCGACCGTCGCGCTTGTAGGTGATGGTGATGTCTTCGTTGGTATGGGTGTGATGCAGGGAAATCGTTCGCGTCTCACCCTCGGCGACCGCGTTTTGCAAAGCTTTCGAGCCGAAAAAGAAAATCAGAAGAGCGAGCGCGCACGAATAGCCGGCGCCTGCGGCTGAGATTCGACAAGTGTTCGGGCGCGC
>JASHVC010000013.1 GCA_030039655.1 Xanthobacteraceae bacterium
GGCGGCGACGGCACAATAAGTTTAACGGGCCGATCAGGAAAGGCTTGCGCGCCGACGAGCGCCGACAGCGGCAAAATGAACGCAAGCAGAGCGGTGGCAAGATTCCGCTTCATGGTCCTCCCCAGGATTTCCTAGTCCGAGCGTTACCGCTCTGGCGGCGATGAGCCAAGCGCAGTTTACGACGGTATTCCGGGCGCTTCAAAGCGGCGTTGCTGATCGACCACCGAGGCGAGCCAACTCGCTGTCTTCACCGCCCGGCCGGCAGCCTCTGCTTGTAATTCTGCCACGGCCGGTCCGCATCGAAATTCTCGGCCGCATTGCTCGCCAACTCAGCCGCATCCAGGGCCGTAATATGCTTGCGGAGCGTCAGCGCGGTAGTCTGCGCCTCAGCATCAATGTGCGTGTAGATAGTGCGAACGGTAGCCTCGCGCACCGAGCGCCCAACCACGGTGTCGCCGTGGCCACGCATCAAAACGACGGGATTGGCGCTGAGCTTCTTGGCCAGCGCCTGCCCGAGATCGGCGTTGATCACCAGCATCCCGCGCTTTTCTTGCTTCTTGTTAGCCTCGCGAACTTCAAATAACGGCGTTTTCGGCGGCAGGAAGCCGGCTTGCACCACTACGGGCTTCAACGATATTCCGGCCAGCCCAAACGGGATGACGGCCAGATCGTGGGTGTGAATCACCGACTGCACGTCACTTCGCGCCTTATAGACTTCGCAATGAATGTAGCGCTCGCCGTTTAGTCGCGGAGCGTCGGGCGCGATGGGCCGGCAATCGAGACCTACTTCGACAATATCCGCGCGCGATACCAGCGCGGGCGGCATGGCGCGAGGCATGAAGAAGTGATTTGGATTTTTGACGGAACGCGCGCTGACGTGGCCGAAGCTATCGAGAATACCCTCGTTCGTTAGAATATGGCTTGCCGTAATGACGTCTTGAATCTGAGCTTCGTCTGGATCAACCTGAGAAGCAGTTTGCCCATAGCAAACCGCGGCTAGACTGCCCACGACAGCAAGCGGCGCGACGCCGACGGTAAGCGCTCTCCACATTGTGCCCCAGACTTTCTCGTCGCCTCCCCCATCCGCCGCCTTGGCACCCCAATATACGAAAGGGCCGGCGCGAACCGCGCACACTACAATCCGATCGTCCAGCTCCGCAACGACTTCCGCTGAATTGAAATTGGCAGATTTCGGCGTCCACCCGGGCGGCGGCTGACGCTGTCGAGCGCAGTTCACTGCCCCTTGGCGCGGCGTGATGCCTCAGTGCGTCGCGTCGGGCGTTTGCTGCTCGGGTGTTTCCAGAATGCCTTCCGCCGCGACGGTCATGCGGAAGTTCGGTTGCTGCTTGCAAAATGCAGTAAATTGAGTGCGCGCTTGTTCGAGCTTGTCGAGGTCGATGACCTGGGGCTCTTCTTCTTCGCCATAGAAGCCTAGGAACCACGCCAGGATCAGGGTGCTCGTGGTCTGCTCGCTTTTCATGAAGTCGCTGCAAGTCATCGCCGACAGGTCGATCTTTTGCTCGTCGCCCCAGGCGGCCGTCGTCATCGCGGCCATGAGAGCCATTATCGTGAGGAGTTTCATTGTATCGATCATCCTTTTCTGTTTGCGTGAGTTTTTCTTTGGTTCAAGCCGTGAAGCTCCCGTTCCTCATCACCGCCAGCATGGCAGGATGTAGGTGAAACCCTTAAACGCCGAGTAGTCTTTGTTATGGACAAAGGGTGTTATGGCAACGTCGCCGTCCCCTGCCGGCGCCGTGTTGCGGGCCAGCATGTACAGGGGATCGATCAATCTTGCGGTTTCATTGATCCAATATTTTCCGCCGTACTTGTTAGTGCTCCAAGACAAATCATCGTTTTCTTTGATTTCCCAGACTTCCCAATGGACCTCGGGAAGGTATTCATCGTTGCCCCCCGGCCGGAACACGTTGGCGAGTATTTCGCCACGCGAGATGCTTTCGCCCTCTTTCATTTCACTGATGTCGGCGTATCGCAGGTGGTCGAACTCGGAATAGTAGAGGGCCGCATGGTCGCGCAGATTGAGCTGGCGCGGCACATGTTTGATCAACAAGGCGCCCTCGTCGCCCCATCCCCAGTCCGCTCGCCACACTGCACGGACCGTGCCGGGACCCGGCGCCAGGATCGAATCGTTGAGACGGCCACCATCGACACCGGAGTGAGGGTCCTTGCGCCGCGTGCCGTCGACGTCGATCCAGCTCGCATAGAGCGAGGTCAAGGGGGAACACGTGAAGCCAGCGGGGTATTGAGGCTTCAATCCCGTCGGCTTGATGTCATAGCCCTTTAAGCCAATATCACCGCGCGACTTTGCCATGACGGCCGTCATGATCGCCGCGCTCACCAGGAGGACGAGCAAACAAGCTCCTAAAAACCAATGAGACAGACGCATTACTTCCTTTGACTTTCTGGGCGACGATCTACGCGGCTTCGCAGACGCCATTTCGCTCGGCTTCGGTCTCGGAAGCGCGGCGAACGGGTTCGGTCGGAATGCCATGCCAGCGCGTCGATGGCGCGAGCGTCTCGCCTTTCATCAGCAATGACAGTGGACCGAGGCTCGATCCGCGCAGCATTTTTGCGCCATACAAAACGACCGACATATTGCCGATCGAGCAGCCATCGCCAATTTCAAGCGAATCCGCCTTCATGACGCGGTCTTCGAACAGGTGCGTCTGAATGGTGGTTCCAATATTGAGCGCGGCGTTGTCGCCGATCTTCACGAGGTCGAATTCAGAGAACAGCGTGGTGTGCAAGTACACCCAGCGACCGATTTTGCACCCCATCATGCGTAGGCAAGGCGCCGCAAACGGTGTTCCCATCAGCGGCGACATGGCATTGGCAGCGAGGCTCTCGAACACGCCGTTGACGATCTCGTTGCGCCAGACGTAGGCGCACCAAAGCGGGGTGACGGACGGGCGGAAGGTGCCGATCAGAAGCCGTTTGATCCCCGCGGAGACGACGATCAACGCCAACGACAGAGTCATCGTGATGACCGGGGCGATCAGGTACACGACCGGCGTTGGAAATTGCGCGTGGCAAATGGCGATCAGATACGCGAAGGCCCCTAGGCATGCCGCCATGATAAATCCCGGCAGCAGGATGCGCATGAGTTCCATCAGGCCGCGGTACAGCACCAGGCCGAATCCAGGCTGGTAAGTCCTGCTCTCGTCGCTTTGCCCGGCGTCGCAGGACGAGGACTCGTGCAATTCAAAGCTCGGGGAGCCGAGCCAACGGGTGCCGTCCGGCGTGCGCGTATGGTTCGACGGCGGCGCCGACAGCACTCCGACGAGGCTGTTGTTGCCGAGTTCGACACCGGACGGCGCAAAGGCGCTGTTGCCGACGAACGACCGCGCGCCGATCTTGTTGGCTGCGAGCTCGACCCAGCCGCGGTGAATCCGCGGCCCGCCGACCATGCACGCGTCGGCCAAAAAGCTGCCGTCCTCCATCTCGACCAGATCCGGCACCACGTGCATGACCGTCGAGACTTCCACGTTGCGGCCGATCTTCGCCCCCAAAAGCCGCAGCAGTTGCGGAGTGAACATGGTGGCGTAGATCGGATTAAGCAGGTGCCGGGTATTGTCGAGCAGGTACCTGAGGAACCAGATGCGCAGGTAGGTGCTGCTTGTCAGCCGATAGGTCCCCGGCCGGATCCGGCCGATCGCCAACCATTTCACCGCCACCACAATCGCAAGCCACCAGACGCATGATAGCGGAAGCGGCAGGAATGCCGCTCCCACGGCTGCGCCGATTCCGAATTTGAGGAAGCCATAAGAGACGATTGCCAGGCCCGGCAGCACGCCGAGCAACAGCAAATAACCCATCGCATAGATAAGACCGAGGTGTAGCACGCAGAACAGCGCGCGGCGCCACCAGCTCTCGGGTGCTGCCTCAGCCGTCGGCAATCTCACGGTACCTGGAGTAGCGGGCGACCCACGGTACGATTGCCCTTGGGCGATCACCGCACCGTCCGCGAGCATGGACATGTCGTCCAGGAATGACTGGTTCTCCATCTCGACATTCAAGCCGAGATTGCAATGCACGCCGACGAAGCAATCATCGCCGACCGTCACGTGGCCCAGGATGAGGTGGCCGTCTTCCACACGGTAACCGAGCATGTGGGTGTCGGCGCCGATGCTGGTTCCTCGGCCGATATTCACGAGATCGAAGGCGCTGCAATACGGCGTAGAGATCGTGCAATTGGAGCCGACCTTCGCACCCATGGCGCGATAGTAGAGGCTCATGAGCGGCGTTCCGATGAACATGCCGCTCCAACTAATTGACTGAAAGCGGTCGACGATCCACCACCGCAGATAATAAGAGCCCCAGAGCGGATATCGCCCTGGTTTGAAGCGGCCGATGACGGTCCATTTCACCGCTATGCTGGTGAGCAGCCAGCCCGGCCAAATAAAGAATGAGAATGTGGAAGCAGTCTCCGCCGCCCACCACCATTCGGTCGTGCCTTTAAGCACATCGATCGCCAGCAGCAGCAGGAACAGGATCGGGCCGGCCACAACCGCGTGAAAGATCAGCACAACCAGCGCCTGGATGAACGCGCAAGCCCAACGGCCGGCGGTGCCGACACTCTGCCCTTCTGCGGCGGCCGGCGTAGTAGCAACGGCCTCGGCTTTGCTAACCTTGGGAAATTCGATGAGCTGCGTCTGTTCTAGATGTTGCGCCAGGTGACGCGCGGTGCGGTGTGCGTAGAAATCGCGCACACTTACTCGGTTGGTCCCGAGCTTGGCACGCAAGTCGGTGGCAACACGGCCCGCTATGTGGGAATGCCCGCCAAGATCGCGAAAAAAATCATCGGTCGCATAGATGGGCGAAACGCCGAAGCAGCGTTCGAAGCTCTCGACAATGGTTCTTTCCATCGACGTCGCCGGCGGAATCGCTTTGCGGTCCTCACTAGCCAGCAGCAATTGCGGAGCAGGAAGACGATTGCGATCGACCTTGCCGCTGAGCATGGTCGGCAGCTCATCGAGCACGTCCAGATAGCGCGGGATCATGTAGTCCGGGAGCCGCCGGCGGAGAAGTTCGACCAAGCGGCGACGGTCATCAGGGTCGAGATCGCCTTCGGGGACCACATAAGCCGCCAGCTCGACACTCTCGCCGTGCTTGAGCACATTGACGACGGCCGCGCGGACAAAAGGGTATTCCATCAGGACGGCTTCAATTTCCGACAGCTCGACGCGGAAACCCCTGATCTTGATCAGCCGATCGTTCCGGCCGAGGAATTCCAGCGCCCCAGACTTCGTCACACGCACAACGTCGTGGGTGCGAAAAAACCGCAGTAGATTTCCCTGTTCGTTGACGCTCCCATCGGAAATGAATCGCTCCGCATTGAGTTTCGGCATGTTGACGTAGCCGCGGGAAACGCTCTCGCCGCCGATGAACAGCTCGCCCACTTCACCGTCAGGGACTGGCTCAAGGTTCTCCCCCAAAACGCGCGTCACATAGCCCGGCAACGGCGTGCCGATCGTGACCGCTTCTCCGACGAGGCACTCGGCCGCCGTGGCAACAACCGAAGTCTCCGTAGGGCCGTAGGTGTTGAGCATGCGTCGGCCCGGCGCCCAACGCGACACGAGCTCCGCGGGGCACTCCTCACCGCCGACGACGAGGAGTCTGACCAACGCCAAATCGCCGTCCATCATGGCCAGGAAAGTGGGAACCGTCGAAAAGAACGTGACCCCCTGGGTCGAGATGAATTCACGCGCGTCGAATGGCGAACGCGCCACTGTGTTGGGCGGAACGACCAACGTGCCGCCACGCGCGAACGCTCCCCAGATTTCCTCAACCGACGCATCAAAGGCGACCGAAAAGCCTTGGTACACGCGGTCATTGGGTCCGAGCTTGTAGACCGACTTCAACGCTCGAACAAAATTCACCGCGTTGCGGTGCTCGATAATTACCCCCTTGGGTTTCCCGGTGGAGCCCGATGTATAGATCACATAACAGGGATCGGCAGGCTTAAGCCCGACCTTGTCAGCATCCAGCGGATACCGCGACTGGCGGCTGACCTGCGTCGCTTCCGCATCGAGGGTGAGCAAAGTCAGTGACTCGGCCGCCGCCAACTCGTCGAGCTCGCTCCCCGACGTGATGACGATCTGGATCCAGGCGTCTTCCACTATGCTGCGAATTCGATCGATGGGAAATTTGGGATCGATCGGCACGTAGGCGCCGCCCGCTTTCAAGACGCCAACGATTGCGGCGTAGAGCTGGCAGGACTTGTCCATGCATATCCCGACCATGGCGCCGGGGCCGACGCCGCGGTCGCGCAGCCAATGGGCGATCCG
>JASHVC010000253.1 GCA_030039655.1 Xanthobacteraceae bacterium
GGCGCCCAAGACCCCGAGAAGATCCGCGAGAGCTTCCGTCAGTTTGTCCGCTCGCAGCTGCCTGGCGATTGCCAGGTCGAGTTTGGCAACTTCACCAGCGCTCCAGCGTTCGATGTCGCATTCGACAATCCGGCACTCACCAAGGCGCGAACTGCGCTCGCCGAGGAGTGGGGCAAAAAAGCCGTGACCATTGGCGCCGGCGGCTCAATCCCGATCGTCGGCGATTTCAAGAGCGTGCTCGGCATGGACACGCTCATGGTCGGCTTCGCGCTCGACGATGACCGCGTGCATTCACCTAACGAAAAATTCGATCTGAAGTGCTTCCACAAAGGGATCCGCAGCTGGGCGCGGATACTGGCTGCTTTGGCCGCGTAGTTGCCGCGAAGGCGGCTTCAGTAAACCCTATCCCCCGACACGGTGTAACGGCGCAACAAGCGCCGCTCTTTGTCGGAGAAGTCCGTACGCGCGTGCAGCGTGCAGCGGTTGTCCCAGAGCACCAGGTCGCCAACGCGCCAGTGGTGAGCGTAAATGAAGCGATCCTGCTCGATGTGATCAAACAATTTGTTGAGCAGCGCGCCGCCTTCTCCCTCATCCATTCCGTCGACGGTGAATGTCATGAGGCGATTGACATAGAGCGCCTTGCGCTTGGTGTCCGGGTGGGTGCGCACGATGGGCTGTATGAAATGGGGATGCGCGGCGAAATCGACCTTCGATCCGTTCACCGTGCGCGTAGTCGAGTCATACAGATACGCGTTGAGTGCCTTGCGGCCATCCACGCGCGCCTTGAGCTCGGAGGGTAGCTCCTCGTAAGCCTTGTACATATTGAGGAACAGGGTGTCGCCGCCCTCGGATGGCACCTCGAGGGCATACAGGAACGTGCCGGTGGCCGGCTTCTCCAGGTAGCACTGATCGGAGTGGAAGTGCATTTCGCCATCTGGCAACGAGCCGATCAGCTTGCCATTCTCGCGGATGTTCGACACCAGCATGGTCAATTGCGGATATTTGGTGTGCCCGGCTTCGTTGATCGCTTCGGGCGGCCGCGTGCGTTTCTGCAATTCGCCGAACCGTTGAGCGAAGCGGATTTGATCATCCTCGGACAGCGACTGGTCGCGGAACAGAATGATGAGATGCTTGTGCCAGGCGTCGAGGATCTCGGCGAAGGTCGCAGCCGACAAATCCTGGCGCAGATCGACGCCGGCGATCTCTGCGCCCAGCGCGGGCGACAACGGCTTCACCACGACCGGCATGACGTGACCTCCATTTCACTTTTCTTCGAATTCATTCTGTGTCGGCCCCAATGAGTCTCGGGCTAACGAAACGCTCCAGGCGGCCCGAGTGGGAATGGAGGTGGGACCAATCGTCGAAGGCCAGATCGACGACGACCAGCCCCGACGTGGGCAGCCCTTCCGCGATCCGCTCGCGGGCCTCCACATCCCCCGAGGCGATCAGTTGGATAGCAAGGTCGTGGAGGCCGGGGTTATGACCGACCAGCACCAGGGATTTTGCCCTTTCGGTTCCGGCCAGCACATCCATCAGCCTTTGTGGATCGGCGTTGTAGATACGCTCCTCGTTCACGGTCTTCGGGGTTTTGGCAAAGCAGTCCGCCAGGAGAGCCCAGCTCTCCTGGGCACGGGTTGCCGGCGACACCAGGGCAAGGTCCGGTTCCAGGCCGTGATGCGCCATGTAGGCGCCGATAAGGGAGGCGTCGTTGCGGCCGCGCTTAGTGAGCTTGCGGTCGCGATCTCGCTCACCCGGCTGGGCCCGTTCGGTCTTGGCGTGGCGCAGCAGCATAAGACGGCGCATAGCGGCAAATGTCGCTTTCTGGGGCCGATAAGTCTAGCATGCCGGGGTAGAGTGGGACGGGCGATGAGTGATTCTGAGACTGCGCCCTACGGGCAGAGTTGGTACGCTGCCACCAAGGTGGAAGCGCCGCCGCGACCATCGCTCGCGTCGGATCTCGACGTCGATGTGTGCGTGATCGGCGGCGGGCTCGCGGGGCTCACCGTTGCTCGCGAGATTTCCCGCAGCGGCTGGTCGGTCGTGCTGCTGGAAGCCGGGCACATCGCCGGCGCAGCGTCCGGGCGCAACACCGGCTTCGTGCTTCCCGGCTTTGCCGCCGCACCCGAGACGCTGATTGCCCGGGTCGGCTTTGAGCGCGCCAAGGACCTTTGGTCGTTGTCCCAGGCCGGGCTCGACTATGTGCGCAGCACCATCCAAGGCGTTCCTGGCATCGACGCGGAGAATGGGTGGCTCCACGTCTCCAAGGTCGACAACCGCGACGAACTCCTGCTCGATACGGAACTGCTCAGGTCGTTAGGCTGCGAGGTCGAGAATTGGCCCGTTGAGCGCGTACGCGCGGTCCTGCGCAGCGAGCGTTACTTTGGGGCCATCCACTTCCCGCAGGCGTTCACAATCCATCCGCTCAACTACGCGCTGGCGTTGGCTGCGGCGGCCGAGCGCGACGGCGCCCGCATTTTCGAGAATACGCCGGCGCTGTCGATCGATCCCGTGGGGGTGCGCAAGCGGATCGTGACGCCGGACGCACGGCTGCGCGCCAATCAAGTCGTGCTGGCCGGAAACACACAGCTCAAGGGACTGATGCCGCGGGTGGCGGCGACGCTCATTCCCATCACCACATACGTGATCACCACCGTGCCGCTCGGCAACGGTCTTGCCGATGTAGTCCGATATCGCGGCGGCGTCAGCGACAGCAATCTTGCCGACAATCACTATCGCATCGTCGGCGGTGACCGGCTGATGTGGTCGGGTCGCGCAACCGTATGGCAGCGTAATGCCCGCAACTACGTGGAGGCACTTACCGCCGATGTCGAGAAAACCTATCCGCAGCTCAGCAAGGTCGCGGTCGACTATGCGTGGGCGGGCACTCTAGGCAACACGGTGCACCGCATGCCGCAGATCGGCGAACTCGGTCCAGGCGTCTGGATGGCGAGCGGCTTCGGCGGTCACGGCCTGAATACCACCGCGATGGCCGGCAACTTGATTGCCCGTGCCGTCGTCGGTGGCGATCACACGTGGCGGCTATTCACGCCCTTTGAGTTGGTCTGGGCCGGGGGCATCTTTGGTCGCGCCGCCACGCAGATGCGGGTCTGGATTAAACGGGCGCGCGACGGCTACGCGGAGCGCCGTGCGCGCGCACGAGACCTTGCTCAACGCCGACCTTACGCCGAGTTAGGAAGCCCAGCACTTCCTCCTCAGGATGCGACGACGTCTGAATCAATTGCGCCCGGCAATTCTGCAACGGATGAAGCCCCTGCGCAGGAGCTGTCAGTGCCGTCGGCGCGGCCCGCCGCCTCACCGCCGCCGCAGAGGCGGCGTGAGCGCGCTTGAAGCAGCTCAAACGCGCTCAGATTTTCTCGAAGTGGATTTCGTCGGCGACCGTGGTCCAGGTCGCGATGTCGTCGGCGAGCCGCTTCTTGAACTGCTCAGGGGTTGACGGGGCCGGCTCGTTGCCGAAGGCGTGCAAGCGCTCGATTGTCGCGGGCTCCTTGAGCAAGCGAACAACCTCGGTGTTGAGTCGCTGGACGATCGCGTTGGGAAGGCCGGCTGGCGCGACCAGGCCCTGCCACGCGCGGACATCGAAACCGGGAACGCCGCTTTCGGCTACGGTCGGTGTCTGCGGTAAGGCGAAGTAGTGGTCTGCGCTCGAAACGGCCAAGGCGTTGAGCTTGCCGCTGCGCACGAATTCGACAAGAGTTGCCGGTGGATCCATCATGAAATCGAGCCGGCCGGCAATTAGCTCCGCGGAAGCGGGCGCGCTACCGCGATAGGGAACGTGCTGCACCTTGATGTTGGTCTTGAGCGCGAACAGCTCGATGGCGAGGTGCGGACCCGAGCCCACTCCAGGCGAACCATAGAGTAACGGCGTCGGCCGCGTCTTCGCGGCGCCGATCAATTCGGCAACGCTTTTGATGCCGCTCGCTGCATTCGTGCACATGAGGTAGGGATATTCCGACAACAGCGAGATCGTGGTGAAATCGTCCACCGAGCGATACGGCAGGTGCGCAAAGGTGGCCGCCGCGCTGGCGTGTCCGGATGGGATCACCTCCAGCGTATAGCCATCGGGCGCCGCGCGCGCGACAAAGGCGGCGGCGGTGGTGCCGGAAGCTCCCGGCCGCGGCTCGACGATGACCGGTTGGCCGAGCGCTTTTTGCAGACCGTCGGCGATGAGGCGGGCGACGACGTCCGATGGGCCGCCGGCCGGAAAGCCGTGGATGATCGTGATCGTGCGAGACGGCCATTCCTGCGCGTGCGCGTGGCGCGCGGCGAGGCCGGCAACACCGGCGAGCCCGCCCACTACGGCCCGGCGCGAGAGTTTCTTTGTCATGGCGTTGCCTCTGAAGGTGTTGTCGTTGCAGCGCGGATTTTGCGCTGACCACCCGGTCGAGGCAATCACCGCCCTTCGCGTCGCGCCATGAATGCCAGCCGCTCGAACAGATGCACGTCCTGCTCGTTTTTCAGCAGCGCTCCGTGCAGCGGCGGGATCAGCCGTTTGGGGTCGCGCTCCCGCAATGTTTCCGGAGAAATGTCTTCGACCATGAGTAGCTTGAGCCAATCCAGGAGTTCGGAGGTCGAGGGCTTCTTTTTGACGCCAGGCACCTCGCGGATCTCGTAGAACAGCTTCAGGGCCTCGCCCACCAGTCGTTGTTTGATGCCCGGAAAGTGCACCTCGATGATCGCGCGCATGGTGTCGGCGTCGGGAAAGCGGATGTAGTGAAAGAAGCATCGGCGCAGGAACGCGTCCGGAAGCTCTTTTTCGTTGTTGGACGTGATGACCACGATGGGCCGCCGCCGGGCATGGACCGTTTCTCCCGTCTCGTAGACGAAGAACTCCATTCGATCGAGTTCCTGTAAGAGATCGTTGGGAAATTCGATGTCGGCCTTATCGATCTCGTCGATCAGCAGCACCGGCCGCTCGTCGGAGGCGAAGGCGTCCCACAGCTTGCCGCGCTTGATGTAGTTGCGGATGTCCTTGACGCGCTGATCGCCTAGTTGGCTGTCGCGCAGCCTGGTCACCGCGTCATACTCATAGAGGCCCTGCAGCGCCTTGGTGGTCGATTTGATGTGCCACTCGATGAGCGGCGCGCCGAGCGCTTTGGCGATCTCGATAGCAAGGACGGTCTTGCCGGTGCCGGGTTCGCCCTTGACCAGCAGCGGCCGCTCCAGCGCAATCGCCGCATTGACTGCCACCTTAAGGTCGTCCGTGGCCACATAGGCGCTAGTCCCCTCGAAGCGCATGAGCATCCTTTGGTTGGGTCTTGAGCTTAGTCTTGGGTTGATCTTGGAAAATTAAAACATGTGGCGCTCGCCACTCACAAGCGGCCGGACAGAGGTGCCGATCGCCCTGGAATTGCATGACGGTAAACGCACCCGGCGGCGTTCGGCTTTGCCGACCTTTTCTATCGTAAGCCTTTGAGTTATTTAATGATTACTCTCTGATGTGCAATTATGGCAATTGCGGCCAGCGTGTAGTTTGACGTGTTTGCAACGCAGCGGACGATTTTCTGGTATCCGGTGCCATCATTTTATTGTCTCTGTCACGGACCCTGGATATATAGCCGCCCAAGCGGGGAGGCCCCTGCGCCGGTCGCGTGCGCGGAGTGAGGGTAAATGCAGTCGGCGAAAAGCAAGAACGGTCGGTCCGACGACAAGACC
>JASHVC010000254.1 GCA_030039655.1 Xanthobacteraceae bacterium
GCCCGCTCCGCCCATGCTGATCAGTGTCAACGGCTGGCGCGCGATCAGGCGCAGCACGCGCGTATAGGACAGCCGCGAAAAGAGCGATGCGACCGAGCGTACGGTGAGCAACGCTCCGATGTTGCGCACGTCGATATTCTGGTCGGCGCCAAGGAGAGGCAGGTAGATGGTCAGCAGGTCTTGCGACGTGATGGTGATGACGCTCGCGGTGATCACCGCCATCAGGCCGCGCTGCCGGAGCAGCGTCCGCAGCGGCACCACCTCGCGGGCTTTCTCCGGCCGCAGGTGCTTGGGCGCTGGGCGAATGGCGGCGGCGGTCGCGAGCGAGATGATGGCGACGATGAGAGCAATGCCGAAAAGCGTGTGGGTCGGTGGAACATTTGCCGTGCCGCCCACCCAGGCGATCAGATAAGGCCCGAGACCCTGGCCGATGGCGCTCGACACGACGTAGTTGCCAAAGGCCGCATCGCGGCCACGGGGCCCGGAGCAACGCACGCAAACCATCTGTTGGCTCGCCATCACGAACAGGTGGCCGACGCCGAACAGAGCGGTGAGCAGCAGCAGCGCGGCAAGCGTATCGGAGAAGAACCAGAAACCGGCGCACGTGATGACGAAAAGGCCCGACCCGATCCACGCGGCCTGCGCATCGAGGCCGCGATCCAGCATGCGGCCGACCCACACTGCGAGCAGCGTCGGCGGCACCGCAAACGTCGCCGAAATAATGCCGAGCGAAACCACGGGAAGATTAAGCTCGATCGCCCGGTAGGACGTGGTGACGCGGACAACTGCATAAATTGTCTGGACGACAGCTGAATTCAACACCAGTGGAATGAGCAATCGGTAGTCGATGTCGCTCTTGCGGCCGCGCTCCGCTAGAAATCTTGCGAGAGAATTTTCCACCGCGCCCGCGACACCGATTGTTGTGGTTGAGGAGCCAACTTCTATCACCCTTCCGTCGCGGCGGGCACCCCGTCGTGACGCTGGCTTGTAGGACGATTGAGCATAGGTCTAAGCTGCGGCCACGGGAGGAGACCATGAGAAGTCCTCGCATCATCGCGCTTGCCGCTGTTTTGTGCACGCTAATTGGTCTCGCGTTGCCGCACGCTCTCGCCGATGACTATCCGAGTCGGCCGGTGACTGTGGTGGTGCCCTTCACGCCGGGCGGCTCAACCGACATCATGGCTCGTTATGAAGCTGACGTGCTGCAGCAGGCGTTGGGTAAAAGCTTTGTGGTCGAGAACAAACCCGGCGCGTCCGGCGAAATCGGCATCGCCTACGCGGCCAAAGCCGCACCCGACGGCTACACGCTGCTGCACTCGCCCTCGATCATCATCCTGCTGCCTTTTCTGATGAAGTCACTCTCCTATGACCTCGCCAAGGATTTCGCGCCGGTCATGCTCACCGGGCTTACGCAGTTTGCCCTCGTAGTCTCACCGACACTGCCGGTGAATTCGGCGAAGGATCTCATCGCCCTGGCGAAATCCAAACCGGGCGAGCTCACATACGCGTCGGTGGGTATCGGCAGCCCGCATCAGATTTTCGCCGAACAGTTCAAGATCATGACCGGTACTGACATTCGCCATATTCCGTACAAGGGCGCGGTTCCCGGCCTAACCGACGTCGCCAGCGGCAACGTCTCCATCATGTTCGTCGATATCCCGCCGGCGCTGCCGTTGATCCAAGCCGGAAAGATAAAGGTGCTCGCCGCACTCTCGGCAAAGGGAAATTCGGAACTGCCCGGCGTGCCGCCGCTAGCTGAAACCGTGCCTGGCTACGACGCCAGCAGTTGGCAGGGCTTTTTTGCTCACGCCGGCACGCCGCAGCCGATCGTCGACAAGCTCAACGCCGCGCTGGCCACGGATTTCAAGCGGCCCGAAACCGCCGAGCGCTTCAAATCGTTTGGTATCGTAGCGCAACGGGATACGCCTGCCGAGTTCGCGGCGTTCATCAGCGAGCAAAGCGCCAAATGGGGCAAGGTCATCAAAGCGGCCGGCATCGAGCCGCAGTAACCCGCTCGCCGATCAGCTTCCAGGTTTCCACGGCATGTTGATGACCTGGATTCCGAGTTCGTGATTGACGCTGATGGCGTGCCGCTGCATGGCGAGCGCGCCCGATTGGCTGTCGCTCAGCGGGCATTGCACGTCGTCGTAGCGGAGTCCCGATCGCGTCAGGGCTCGGCCGAATTGCGACTCGGCTGCATCCATCGCAATCGTCGCCGGAAACGGTAACGACACGTAGATCTTATGATCGGCATGGTACGGGGCCAGGCAGTAACGCCAATCCTCCGCCATGGCGATTTGCGGGAGCAAGACGGTTAGTGCGAAGGCGAGCAGTGCGCGCATGGCGTGACGGTTCCTCCCGATGTTGGGCCACGAATGTTTGGCCGTCTCGGCGCTCGGCCGAATCGGTTTCATAAAGCTTAGTGCGCCAGAATCAGTAGCACGACACCGCACACCACCAGCACCATACCCGCGGCTTCGCGCGCTGTGGTTTTCTGCTTGAACGCAACGCGCGAGACAAGTTGCGCGAACAGGACCTCGACCAAAGCCAACGTGCGCACGCTTGCGGCGGTCGCAAGCGCAAAGGCGAGAAACCAGAACTGCGAGGCGAGCGCGCCCATGAAGCCTGCAAACAGCGACGGCTTCCAGGATTGCGCGATGGCCTTGAGCACCGCCGGATCACGTAGCCAGAGATAGAGCGAAAGCGTCACGGACTGCATCACCAGGCCGATCACGAGCGTGAAGGTCGCCGCCATGACGAAACTGTCGAGATGCAGATCGAGAATGGCGCCACGATAGCCCACCGCCGACAGAGCGAACATGCCGCCCGAGGCAAGGCCGATGAGTGTCGGCCTTATGCCACCGACCATTCCGCCCGGCTTGGTCGACATGATCAGCACGCCCGCCGTGGCCGTCAGAATTGCGATCGCCATTGGGAAGGTCACGGGATCGCCGAGGAAGATAAAGCCGAAGATCGCGGCCTGGATCGCCTCCGTCTTCAGATACGCTATGGTGACGACGAACGAGCGCTCGCCCATGGCGATCAGCATAAGCGCGGTCGCCGCAACTTGCGCGAAGGCGCCGTCGATCACCCATGGCCAGAAGCTCCAGCCCGGGCGCGGCAGCGGCACGTCCGTACCCAGGACGAGCCCGATGAGGAAAATCAGCGCGAAGGGAAAGCCGAACAGAAATCGCACATGGGTCGCGCCAACGGTGCCGAGGGTGCGCGTGAGCTCGCGCTGCATGGCGTTGCGCAACGTCTGAAAGAAGGCGGCGATGACGGTGAAGACCGCCCAAAGCCAGGGCATGAAGAGCATTGCAGTTATGCCGCCTTTTCCGCGACGACCATGTAATTGACGTCCATGTCGGTCGAAAGCTGCCAGCGGTCGGCGAGCAGGTTATAGATTACGCCGCTTTCATTGACGACGCGCAGTCCGCTCTCCTCGATGGCGACTTCCAGTTCTTCGGGCCTGATGAATTTATCCCATTGATGGGTGCCGCGCGGCAGCCAGCGCAAAATGTACTCGGCGCCGACGATAGCGAGCGCGAAGCTTTTCATGGTGCGGTTAAGGGTAGCGAAGAACAACAGTCCGCCCGGCTTCACCGTGGCGGCGGCAAGCTCGACGAACAGATTGAAATCGGCGACGTGCTCGACGACTTCCATGGCAAGCACGATGTCGAAAGACTCGCCGGCTTCCCTGAGCGCCTCCGCGGTCGTGCAGCGGTAATCGATCTTGAGCCCGGCTTGCGCGGCGTGGCGCTGTGCGACTTCGATATTGTCCTCCGCCGGGTCGGCGCCGACTACCGCCGCGCCCAGGCGCGCCAGCGGCTCGGACAAGATCCCGCCGCCGCAACCGATATCGAGAATGCCTAGGCCCTTCAGGCTGTCGAGCCGCGCCGGGTCGCGATCGAAATGGGCAGCCGCGTGGCCGCGGATATAGCCGAGGCGGACTGGATTGAGCTTGTGCAGCGCCGCCATCGGTCCGCGCCCGTCCCACCATTGCCGCGCCAGCCGGCCGAAGCGAGCGACTTCGTCTTTGTCAATCGTGCCGGCAGATTTTTGCTCTCGATCCATTTTGATTCTTGATCTAGGGGCCGAAGTTTATCCGCATCCGCACAACGCGTTGCTCTCGCTCGCGGCCCTTGCTCTGTCCCATGAGTGCGGCCGTTGCCCATTCAACCGGTGACATGCAGATGACACAAGCCGGCCATCGCGGGCCGGGTCCCACCTGGTAATTGGGTCGCCGTGCCACGTTGCACTTAATCGCGACCTGAACCAGGATATGCGCCGAGTCAGCCCTAAGCACTAAAAGATTCGGGAGGGAGCAATGCGGAAACTCTTCGTTGGCTTGGCCACCATCGCGCTAGCCCTTGGCGTCGGCGCGGCCAACGCCCAGGAGTCGGTCAAGATCGGCATTATCAACGAATACTCCGGGCAATTCGCCGACACCGGCGCGATGATCGACAACGGCATCAAGCTCTACGTCAAGCAACACGGTGACACGGTCGCCGGCAAAAAAATCGAGCTGCTCCGTAAGGACACCGGGGGTATTGCTCCGGACATCGCCAAGCGTCTGGCTCAGGAACTGGTCGTCCGCGACAAGGCCGATATCTTCGCCGGATTCTCGCTGACGCCGAACGCGCTCGCCGCCGCCGACATTTCCGCCGAAGCAAAGAAGTTCATGGTGGTGATGAACGCCGCCACCGCGATCATCACCACGAAGTCGCCCTACATCGCGCGCACTTCGTCAACGACACCGCAGTTGAATTACACGCTCGGGCAGTGGGCGGCCAAGAACGGTATCAAGACGGTCTACACTATGGTATCGGGTTACGGGCCGGGCATCGATGC
>JASHVC010000255.1 GCA_030039655.1 Xanthobacteraceae bacterium
GACTTCCGCCGCAAGGCGACGCTCGCCGAATACGGCTTCCGCCTGCCCTCATGCATGGACAACCGCCCGCTGCGCTTCGAGGAGTGGGACGCCATGCGGCCGCAGACGCTCTGCGTCTCGGCCACGCCCGGCCCGTGGGAGCTGAACGAATCGGGCGGCGTGTTCACCGAGCAAGTGATCCGTCCGACCGGCCTGATCGATCCGCCGGTCGACGTACGCCCCGCGCGCACCCAGGTCGACGACCTCGTCGGCGAAGTGCGGCAGGTGGCGCAGCGCGGCTATCGCGCGCTGATCACAGTCCTGACCAAGCGCATGGCCGAGGATTTGACCGAATACCTGCACGAGCAGGGCATCCGCGTGCGCTACATGCACTCCGACATCGACACCATCGAGCGCATCGAGATCATCCGCGATCTCCGCCTCGGCGCCTTCGATGCGCTGGTCGGCATCAACCTGCTGCGTGAGGGCCTCGACATTCCCGAATGCGCGCTGGTCGCTATCCTCGATGCCGACAAGGAAGGATTTCTGCGCAGCGAGACCAGCCTGGTGCAGACTATCGGCCGTGCGGCGCGCAACATCGACGGCCGCGTCATTCTCTATGCGGACGGCGTCACCGGCTCCATGGAGCGCGCCATGGCGGAGACCGAGCGGCGGCGCGAGAAGCAGGAACAATTCAACACCGAAAACGGCATCACGCCGGAAAGCGTCCGCAAGGGTATCGGCGACATCCTCAACAGCGTCTACGAGCGCGACCACGTGTTGATCGCCGCCGGCGCCGGCGAGCCTGGCGAATTCGCCGAAGCCGCCACCATCGGCCACAATTTCGAAGCCGTGATCGCGGACCTGGAAACGCGCATGCGCGCCGCCGCCGCCGACCTCGATTTCGAAGAAGCCGCGCGCCGGCGCGATGAAATCAAACGCCTGCGCTCAACTGAGCTTGCCGTGATGGACGATCCGACGGCAAAATTTTTGCCCTCTCCCCACTCGGGAGAGGGCGGCCGCGCAGAGCGCGGCCGGGTGAGGGCCGGCGGCCCAGCCGCCAGCAAAATCCACAAACCCGCGCTCGACGAAATGGGCGTCGCGCTTTCCCACGAAGTCGCCCCGCACCGGCCCGGCGCCGGCAAACGCGGCGCCCCGCGCAAGCCGACGCTCGACGAAATGGGGCCAGGCGTGGAATCGATCCCTGCGGGAAAATCGGACCGCACCGGCCCGCGCTCAACGCTCGGCCGCCCCGGCATGCGCGGCGGCTGGAAGCCGCGGCAGCGCTAATAGCGCGGACGCCGGGCCGGTCGATATCCCTATGCAGGGCGGATGGGTTAGGCTGCGCTGTTTACTCGCGAATCACCACCGAGAACCTGGAGGACGCCATGGCCAAAGGTCAGATGCGAAGCAACAAGGAAAAGAAGAAGCCCAAGCAGGACAAGAACAAGAAGAAGGGCGGCGCCGCCCCGTCGCCGTTCGCTAACATGCATAGCCAGTCCAATCCCGGTACCAACCCGTACGGCAAGAAGAACTAGCTGAGTAACCTCGCTCTGCCGTCTATCCCGGCAAAGCGCCGCGATCCGTCCAGCGCCACCCTCGGCCGCCCTGGCACGCGCGGCGGCTGGAAGCCGCGGAGGTGATAGAGCGCTTTGTATCGTTCTCGATACGAGGTCTTGCCTCTTGTATCATTGAGCGATACATTGCCGTATGATCCGGGGCTTCAAGGATCGCGTCACCGAGGCCGTGTTCCGTGGCGAAAGCCCCAAAGGCTTCCCGTCTGATTTGGTCAAGATTGCGCGACGCAAGCTCGGCTATCTTGACGCTGCCGTTGACCTGCGCGACTTGCGGCAGCCAGTGGGCAATCGCCTGGAAGCACTCAAAGGTGACCGCCGAGGCCAGCATCCAATTCGGATCAACGACCAGTTCCGAATTTGCTTCCGGTGGACACCGCAAGGCCCGATCGACGTCGAAGTGACCGATTATCATTAGGAGACTGTGCCATGCCGAAAAAGCTTCCGCCGCTGCATCCCGGCGAAGTGCTGCGCGAGGAATTTCTCACGCCGCTCGGCCTTTCGGCCGGGGCGCTGGCCAAGGCGATGGGCGTGCCGCGCACGCGGGTTGAGCGTATTGCCGCAGAATCGATGGGCATCACTGCCGATACGGCGCTGCGGCTCGGCAAGGCTCTCGGCACGTCGGCGCAGCTCTGGCTCAATCTGCAAAACCGCTTCGACGTAGAAACCACAGAGCGGGCAATCGGTAGGCAGCTTGCGCGCATCACCCGCGTGAAGGCCGCGTGAAGGGGAGAAAGGGCTTCCTCTTAGTTTCACAAAGACCGGCGACTATGACCCTGCGATTCGCTCTCCCCAGCAAAGGGAGAGATAGAGCGGGGGTCTGTTGTGGACGCGTTTGTTCCCTATAGCGGTCTGCATGCTGTGGCGGTCGCGGTTTGTGCGTTGCTGATCGCCGCGCCCAGTTTTCTTGGGCGCGCCTTGAGCAAAGGCGGCGAGCAAAAACTGCGCCGGGCGCTCGCTGCGTTCGCGGTCTGTTATTGGCTTGCCTATAACATCTGGTGGAACTGGAACGGGCTCGACCTGCGCACCGGGTTGCCGCTGCAACTCTGCGACTTCAACGGGCTGATGGCGCCGCTTGCGCTCGTCGCCCGCTGGCGCTGGGCGCGCGCCACTTTGTATTTCTGGACCGCGGCCTTGACGCTGCAGGCATTCATCCAGCCGGCGCTGACGGAAGGGCCGGCCTCCCTGGTGTTCTGGGCGTTCTGGACCGCGCACACCATCATCGCCGCCTGCGCCGTTTACGACATCGTGGTGCTTGGCTTTCGCCCTGACTGGAACGATCTCGGCCGCGCGCTCGCCGTCAGCATCGCCTATGTGGCCATCGTCGTGCCGGTCAATGCGTGGACCGGCGGCGATTACGGCTTCATCGGCAATCCGGCGCCCGATATTTCCGTGCCGCCGTTCGTGATGATGCTTGGACCGTGGCCGCAGCGCGCCATCGCCCTGGTTCTACTGGCGGCATTGGGATTTGCCATCGTGCTGCTACCGTGGCGCATCGCGGCCCGGCAAGCGATATTCGGCCTGCGCGGCGGCTAGCAAGCTGCCCCGGCATCGAGTCTTGGCCGTTGCGATTTTCCGATCCACAATATCAAATAGCGACGCAGCCGCTTTCGTTCTCGCGATGCA
>JASHVC010000256.1 GCA_030039655.1 Xanthobacteraceae bacterium
TTCGGCATGCGCGTCATGCCGCCGACCAGGACGACCTCGTTGATCTCGGCCGCCGAAAGGCCGGCATCCTTGAGCGCCTGCTTGCAGGGTTCGATGGTCTTGCGCACCAAGTCGTCCACCAGCGCTTCGAATTTCGCGCGGGTGAGCTTCATGGTCAGATGCTTCGGTCCCGACGCATCCGCCGTGATGAACGGCAGGTTGATTTCGGTTTGTGCCGTGGACGACAGCTCGATCTTGGCCTTTTCGGCGGACTCCTTGAGCCGCTGCAGCGCCAGCTTGTCGCGGCGCAGATCGATGCCCTGTTCTTTCTGGAATTCGTCGGCCAGATAGTTGACCAGCCGCATGTCGAAATCTTCGCCGCCCAGGAAGGTGTCGCCGTTGGTCGACTTCACCTCGAACACGCCGTCGCCGATTTCAAGAATGGAAATATCGAAGGTGCCGCCGCCGAGGTCATAGACCGCGATGGTGCCGGCCTTCTGTTTGTCGAGCCCGTAGGCGAGCGCTGCCGCCGTCGGCTCGTTGATGATGCGGAGAACTTCGAGGCCGGCGATCTTGCCGGCGTCCTTGGTGGCTTGACGTTGCGCGTCGTTGAAGTAGGCCGGGACGGTGATGACCGCCTGTTCGACCTTAGAGCCCAAATAGGCTTCCGCGGTCTCCCTCATCTTTTGCAGAATGAAGGCCGAAATCTGGGATGGCGAATAGGACTTGCCCTCGACCTCGACCCAAGCGTCGCCATTCGAGGCGCGGACGATCTTATAGGGAACGAGCCCCTTGTCCTTCTCCACCATCGGATCGTCGTAGCGCCGGCCAATTAGGCGCTTGACGGCGAAAATTGTGCGTTCCGGGTTGGTGACCGCCTGGCGCTTGGCCGGCTGGCCGACGAGCCGCTCGCCATCGTCGGTGAAAGCGACAATGGACGGCGTGGTGCGCATCCCCTCTGCGTTCTCGATAACCTTCGGCGTCTTGCCTTCCATGACGGCGACGCAGGAATTCGTGGTACCGAGATCGATACCGATGACCTTGGCCATGGCGTTAATCCTCTCTTTCTCGGCAGGTCGGGCCGGCCCAATTTGGCGCCCTAAAGTCCGACCCCCGTACAGCCTCACATCGCCCGGCATGATTTTCCCGGGCGACCCTTGGCTCATATAGGAGGGCGGTATCGAGCCGCAAGGCAGCAAGGGCCGATGTGCGGCCCATTTCCGGCATTTGTCCTAACGGGCAGCTACGCATTCACCGCTGCGGTCTGGGCCGCAGCGGCCGGGCTGCAGCCGCCGCGGACCAGCCGCCAGACTAGTCGCGCCGCGAACAGCGGCAGCACCGCCAGGGCGATGGGAAAGTGCGGGAGGCCGAACGGAAACATCAGAATGGGAAGCGTCCAGACTGCCAGCGACAGGACATGATCGATGTTGGTCTCGTCCTCGCGTGCGCGCAGCAAGGCAATGACCCAACCGAACACCACCATGTCGTAGTTGAGCATCCAGGGTGAGAACAAAAAGGTCGCGGTGACAAACAGCGCCTGCGAGAGCACGGGATCCCGCCGACGCCAGAAGGTCCAAACGACCGCCCCCAGCGCACAAAAGGACGATATCGCCTGCACGGCCCAGGCCCAATCGTCCGAAAAGCCGACGAGCCGCGCATTCACGTAGGCCGACGAAACAATCCGCCAAGCGTGGTCGCCGGCGGTTACCACCATCCAGTGCTGTTGCGGCACCACCTTTTGCAGGTATTCGGTCCAGATGTCGGCCCCAAACCATACCGTGGTGACAACGACGAGCGCGACCGTCGTGACCACGGCCGCCGCGATCGTGCGCCATCGACCGGTCATCACCAGCATCACGGGCAACAGCAATCCAAATTGCGGCTTAATGGTCAGAACACCGAACAGGATTCCCGCAACGATAGGCCGTCGCTCGAGATTGCCGAGCCCACCGATCAACAGCGCAGCGGTCAGAAATCCATTTTGGCCGAAAAAGATATTCTCGGCGACGGCGGGTGCAACCAGCAAAAACATCCAGTACCTGCGCTCCACTCCGGCGGCGAGCGAGGCCCACACATAGAGCGCCAACCCCACAATGCACCAAAGCACATAGGCTGGTAGAAAGCCGAGCAAGCCCAGCGGCCAGATGAAAATCAGAATGTGCGGCGGATAGGACCAGAACATTGGCTTCAGATCGGGAAGGCCAGTGACTTTCTGCAGCTCGGCGGTGTAGGCGTAGAAGTCGAACCATGCCGCCGGTCCGCCGGAAAACACCGAGCGGCCGCCCATCCAGGCGTTGAGAAAATCGCGGCCGACCGGAAATTCGCCTGGGTCGAGGATAAAGCTCGGAAATGACTGGGAGGCCGCAAGCTGAAAATCGAATCCCAAGAGAGCAAGCAGGATCGCCGCACCCGCTATGGTGAACGCAACATAGACCTTTTCGGCGATCGGCGCGGGAGACGGGACGGAGCTTGCTGTGGCGGACATTGCCATGCCCGTACAGTGTCCGATAGCGGTAAAGGCTCGATAAAAGTCCGCCTATGAAAGCAGAAATAGATGTCGCGGGGGTCCGCTTCTATCCCGGCTACCTCGACCGCAACGATCAGGTGGCATTGCTTGCCGCGCTCGACCAGGTGTTCGCCGCCGCGCCGCTGTTCACGCCGCGCATGCCCAAATCCGGCCGGCCCTTTACGGTACGCATGTCCAATTGCGGGCCGCTCGGCTGGATCTCCGATGAAACTGGCTACCGTTATGCGCCCACGCACCCGGTGACCGGCCGGCCCTGGCCGCCGATGCCCGAAGCGCTCATCGCCACGTGGCGCGATCTGGCCGGTTATCAGCACGGCCCCGAGGCATGCTTGATCAATTTCTACGGTCCGGCGGCAAAAATGGGCCTGCACCAGGACCGCGACGAGGAAGACTTCGCCGCTCCTGTGGTGTCGCTGTCGCTCGGCGATTCCTGTCTGTTCCGCGTCGGCGGGAGTAAACGGAATGAGCCGACCCGTTCGTTCCGCCTCAATTCGGGCGATGCGCTCGTGCTCGGCGGCGCCGCGCGGCTTGCTTTCCATGGCGTTGACCGCATTTATGCGGGCACATCGACCTTGCTCGCGGGGGGCGGACGGATCAATTTGACGATGCGGCGGGTGACCTGCGCAAACGATGGGGGCTCATATCTGGCGGGCGGTACCGGAGGCTCTGCATGATCAACGGCAGAATCGGATCAGCCACGGCCGGTTTCGGTTTTTTCATCGTTATCGGGTGTGCAATCTTGGTGACGCCGGCATGGGCCGACGAACCCGTGTTTCCAACGGGCGCTCACATCGGACTGGTACCGCCGGCCGGCATGACGCTCGCCGAGACATATCCCGGGTTCATCGATGCGGCGAAGAACGCCGGCATCCTCGTCGGCATGCTGCCCCTTGCCGCATACCCCAACATCGAAAAGACGCTTGCGGACGATGCGCTGAAAAAACAGGGCTTCACGCCGGAAAAGCGCGAGACGCTGCAGCTTAACATCGGCAAAGGCCTGCTCGTCGTCGGAACGGAAGTGGGCCCTGACAAGACCAAGTATCGCAAGTGGATGCTGATCGCGAAGACCCCCGATCTCACCGCGCTCGTCACCGTGCAAGAGCCGGCAGTAAGCAACGCCTATTCGGATTCTGTCGTGCGCGCTTCGCTGGCAACGCTTGCGGAACGAGAAATTGTTCCCGATGCAGAGCTTCTGAAGCTGCTCCCGTTCGCGGTCGGAGATCTCGCTGATTTCAAGGTCGCCAACGTGATCCCAGGAAAAGCACTCATGCTGCTCGATGCTCCCAAGGATCCCCATCTGGTGGTGACCCAGGGTCTGCCTGAACTAGAGTTCAACGCGCGTTTCATCATCGCGGCGATACCAAACCCTCCTCCGACCAACGAGGGACGGGCGGACTTGGCGCGCTTCGCCTTCAACTCCATCGCGGGCATCAAAGACAGCCATCTCACCATGTCCGAACCGATCCGCATGGACAATCAACAAGGTTTTGAGACCGTGGCGCAGGCCAAGGACGCAAACAGCGACGTCGATATCATGGTGGTGCAGTGGCTGCGCTTCGAGGGCAATCGTTTCCTGCAAATGGTCGGCATTTCCCGCGCCGACATCTGGAGCGCCGAGTTGCCGCGCTTGCGCACCATGCGCGACAGCGTCGTGTTTAAATAAAGTGCCGAAATAAACCTCAGGCCGACTTCTTGGCGTTGTCGTTGGTGACCACAGAGGCCGGCACCTTCGGGCCGCCCTTGGACACCCCTACCAGGGCCGGACGCAACACGCGCTCACCCAGCATGTAGCCGGGCTGCACCACCTGCACGACGGAGCCGGCTGGCACGGACGCGTCGGGTACTTCGAAGATGGCCTGATGCAGATTGGGGTCGAATTTTTCCCTATGCGGCGTGAACTGCCGCACACCATTCTTCTCCAGGGCCTTGAGCAATTCGCGCTCGGTCAGTTCGACTCCGTCGATAAGCGCCTTGGCGGCGGCCTCGGCACTGGCGCGCGCCTCAGGCGTCACTGCGTCGAGCGCGCGCCGGATATTGTCGGCGACACCAAGCATGTCGCGGGCGAACGAGGTCACACCGCGCAACTCCGCATCGGCGACTTCGCGCGCGGTGCGCTTGCGCAGATTTTCCATCTCGGCGAGCGTGCGCAGGAGCCTGTCCTTGAAGTCGGCGGCCAGCGCCGCCGGATCGGCCTCGGGCGCGGCCTGCGCGGCCCCCGCGGGCGGTGTTTGTTCGGCACCCGGCGCGGCCCCGTCGGCGGGGGCGGCCTCGTCCTCAGCGCGAGCGGACTGCTTTGTCATGATTTCTACCCATCGTCGTGTGCGCCCCGCATATCAGGGCTGAAACGAGAAAAATCAAGCGTCCTGAGCGTGTGGGGCGCATCGGTAGTGGCCGCGGGGAGGCCCTAACAGGACCCTAGATTCGTTGGAACTCCTGAGCGGTGAGGCAACGATTAACGACCGAGCAACTTGCTCACCACCTTGGCGGTATAATCCACCATGGGGACGATGCGGGCATAGTTAAGCCGCGTCGGACCTATAACGCCGAGCACGCCCACAATGTGCCCGGAGGCGTCATGGTAGGGCGCCACGATGGTCGAGGAGCCCGACAGCGAGAACAGCTTGTTCTCCGAACCGATGAAAACCCGCACGCCTTCGGCCTGCTCGGCGCGGCCAAGCAAATCGATGACCTCCCGGCGTGTTTCCAGATCGTCGAACAGGAGTCGCACGCGCTCCAGGTCTGTGAGCGCCCTCAGATCCTCGAGCAGGTGCGCCTGGCCGCGCACGATAAGCTTGCGTTCGTCGCTCTCGCCGCCAGACCAACTCGCAAGTCCGGCGGCCACGATCTTCTGGGTGAGCTGATCGAGCTCGGCCTGACCTTGCTTGAGCGTGGTCGCGATCTCGGTCCTGACCTCGTCGAGGGTGCGGCCGCGGATGCGCGCGTTGACGAAATTGCCGGCCTCGGTCAGCGCCGACAGCGGCATGCCGATGGGAATGTTCAGCACACGGTTTTCAACCTGACCATCTTCGGCGACGAGGACCACCAGCGCGCGCTCAGGCTCAAGCTGCACAAATTCGATGTGCTTTAGGCGCGGGTTCGATTTAGCGGTGAGCACCACACCGGCGGCGCGGCTCAAGCCAGAGAGCAGGCCGGACGCTTCTGTCAGCACCCCTTCGACCGACTTCGCTTGGCCCGAAGCCGCCACCTGCGCCTCGATCGCCTTGCGGTCCTGTTCGCTGAGATCGCCGATCTGCATGAGCGCATCGACGAAGAAGCGCAGGCCTATCTCGGTCGGCAGCCGGCCCGCCGACG
>JASHVC010000257.1 GCA_030039655.1 Xanthobacteraceae bacterium
CGCCTCGCGAGCAAACAGGCCGCGGCGATTGACCCAGCCGCCCAGATTGGTCGAGACCGTCACGTCCGGCGAGGTGGTGACGATGCGCCCGACGAGGTCGGACTTCTCGCGTGCTAGCTCGTTGAGCAGAGCGCCAAAGCCGGTTTGCGTCGACATTTCCGGCTGAATGGTCACGGCCAGCGTATCGGGCGCGGCAAAGCGCGGCGCCGTCAGCCGGCGCGAGCCACCGGCCGCGAACGGCACGGCGTCGAGGAAGCTTTGCAGCGCTTCGGGATTTTGCCGTAGCCCTTCGAAGCGGTCCCACTCGTGCCCGGCGCGAATGTTCATCGCCTGCCGAAAGGTTTCCATCTGCGCCGGCGTCATCAGGCCGGCGTGATTGTCCTTATGGCCGGCGAACGGCAAGCCGTAGCCCTTGATGGTGTAGCAGATGAAACAGACCGGCCGGTCGTGATCGATCCGGCCGAACGCCTCCAGCAAGGACGGCAAATCGTGACCGGCAAGATTGGTCATCAGCCGCGCCAGTTCGTCGTCGGAGCGCGACTCGATCAGTTTCGTCACTGGACCTTGATCGCCGATATCGTCATTGAGGTGCCGGCGCCACGCGGCGCCGCCCTGAAACACCAGAGCGGAGTAGAGCTGGTTCGGGCAGCTGTCGATCCATTGGCGCAGCTTGTCGCCACCCGGCTCGCGGAACGCGGCTTCGAGCAGCGAGCCGTATTTCAGGATCACCACCTCCCAGCCGAAATTGCGGAACAGCTGCTCGTAGCGCTGCCACAACCCTTCACGGATGACGGCGTCCAGACTCTGCCGATTGTAATCGACGATCCACCAGCAGTTCCGCAGACCCTGCTTCCAGCCTTCGAGCATGCATTCGAAAATGTTGCCTTCGTCGAGCTCGGCGTCACCGATCAGCGCCACCATGCGGCCTTCCGGGCGATCGAGGCCCCAGCCGTGGGCGCGCACATAATCCTGCACCAGCGAGGAGAACAGCGTTTGCGCCACACCGAGGCCCACGGAGCCCGTAGAGAAATCCACGTCATCGGTATCCTTGGTGCGCGAGGGGTAGGACTGCGCACCGTGGTAGCCGCGAAAGTTTTCCAGCTTCTCGCGGGTCTGCTTGCTCAGCAAATATTGGATCGCGTGGAAATTCGGCGAGGCGTGCGGCTTGACCGCGACGCGATCCTGCGGCCGCAAGGTGTGGAAATAGAGCGCCGTCATGATGGTGGCGAGCGAGGCGGACGAAGCCTGGTGGCCGCCGACTTTCAGGCCATCGGTATTCTCACGCACATGGTTGGCGTAATGAATGGTCCAGCTAGCGAGCCATAAAACCTTGCGCTCCAGTTCGCCAAGGATACTCAGTTCGTCCGCCGAAATTCCCATGGCCGGTCCCGGTGCGTGCAGCTCTGCTGGCAAATATATCTCATCGTTACGCGCAAAAGAGAGTAAATAAACGGCGTTGAAGGTCTGCCAGGAGCCTTGTCCGTATGGACCGGAACGACCCCATCATCATCGTGGGCGGCGGGCTCGGCGGGTTGACCGCGGCGCTGGCCTTGGCGCGCCACGGCTTCACGGTGCGCGTGCTCGAGGGCGCGGCGGAATTCGGCGCCATCGGCTTCGGCATCCAGTTCGGCCCCAACGTGTTTCACGCGCTGGACCGCATCGGCGTCAGCGCCGCGGTCGTGGAAAAGGCCGACGCGCCGCCCGCCGTCCTGATGATCGATGCACTCAACGGCAAGGAGGTGACGCGGCTCGCGACCGGCACCCCGGCATTTCGCGCGCGCTTCAAGTATCCCTACATCATCATTCACCGCATCGACCTGCATAACGTTCTGCTAGACGCCTGCCGGCGCGATCCGCTGATTACGCTCGTAGGCGACGCGATGGTGACACGCTTCGACGAAAGTCCCGACGGCGTCACCGTGAAGACCGAAGATAGCCGCAGCTTTCACGCTGCGTTGCTCGTCGGCGCCGACGGGATTCGCTCTCGCACGCGCGCCCAAATGCTGGCTGACGGCGATCCTCTGCCCAACGGGTTCATGGCCTTCCGCACTATCGTGCCCATGGGCGACGTCACCGCGGACGTTCAGCGCGACGTTGTTGCGCTGTGGGGAGGCCCAGGCTTCCACATCATCCATTACCCGCTTCGTCACGGCACGCTGTTCAATATCGTGGCGGTGTTCCGCAGATCGGCCCACTCCGAGCGGGGTGACGTGGCAGCCTATCGCGCCGAGCTGGAACAGGTTTACCGCAGCGCCCACCCCACCATGAAGGCGCTGCTGGCGATGCTCGATCTTCACCGGCGGCAAGCTGTAGGCGATCGCGATCCAATCCGGCATTGGCACAAGGGCCGCGTCGTGTTGCTCGGCGATGCAGCGCATCCCACGCTGCAATCGCTGGCTCAGGGCGCCTGCATGGCGATCGAAGATGGAGTCTGCCTCGCCGATTGCATCGCCGAGGCGGACGGCGACTACGAAGCGGCCTTCCGGCGCTACGAAAGCGCACGCTCGGTGCGGACCGCGCGAGTGACGCTCGAATCCCGCTGCATGTGGGACGTCTATCATGCGGACGGCATCGCGCGTGAGGTCTACTGGCAGATGCTGGGGGAGCGCAGAGAGGCCGACATCTTCCAGTGCCTCTCCTGGCTGTATGACGGCTTCCGGTTGCCGGACAAGGCAGCATTGAGTGCGGCGCCCTTGCGCGCCTAATTGGCCTTTGCTGTAGTCGCGCATGACTTCGGCGACGCCTCCATCGGACATGACCGCGCGCGGGCGATTGTTTGCCGGCAATCGCATGAAGCTCGGCGTCATGGCGTTCAACTGTAGCCA
>JASHVC010000258.1 GCA_030039655.1 Xanthobacteraceae bacterium
GCCGGCGGAAGACGCCGAAATCGCCGCCTTCGCGCGCAAGAGCTTCGAGAAACAGGGCATCAAGATCTATACCAGCGCCAAGGTCACCAAGCTCGATAAGAGTGCCGACAGCGTCACCGCGACCATCGACGACGGCAGGGGCAGCGCGCAGACGCTCACCGTCGAGCGCGTGATCTCCGCCGTCGGCGTGGTCGGCAATATCGAGAATCTTGGTCTCGAGAAGGCCGGGGTGAAGACCGATCGCAGCTTCATCGTCGTTGACGGCGCCCTCAAGACGAACGTACCGGGGATTTACGCTATCGGCGACGTCGCCGGTCCGCCGCTGTTGGCGCACAAGGCCGAGCACGAGGGTGTCATCTGTGTCGAGGCCATCAAGGGCCTGCATCCGCATCCCATGAACAGGCAGAAGATCCCCGGTTGCACCTATTGCACACCGCAGATCGCCTCAGTTGGGCTGACCGAGCAAGCCGCCAAAGACAAAAAACTCGACATCCGTGTTGGCCGCTTTCCGTTCGTCGGTAACGGCAAGGCCATCGCGCTCGGCGAGGATCAAGGCTTGGTCAAAGTGATCTTCGACAAAAAGACCGGACAACTCCTTGGCGCCCACATGGTCGGCGCCGAAGTGACCGAGCTGATTCAAGGTTACGTGATCGCGATGAATCTCGAGACTACGGAAGAAGAACTGATGCACACCGTGTTCCCGCATCCGACCTTGTCGGAGATGATGAAGGAAGCCGTGCTCGACGCTTATGGGCGGGTGTTGAATATTTGATTCTTGACTTGTCATGCTCCGCGAAGGCGGAGCATCCAGTAATCGGTGATCCAACAATGCGAGCCCGACTCTCGCGACTACTGGATCATCCGCTTTCGCGGACGATGACAGTTCTGGTCTGCGGCCGCGCCCCGGAATGACTACTAGACCAGCCCCACCATCGGCTTCACGGCCTCGCTTCCCGGAAACACAGACGCGGCGAGCGCGCGCTCATCGGCGCGCAGATGATCCTTGAGTAAGCCTTTGAGCACGGCGCGCAGGTCGGTCGTGGCTTTGAGATCGCGGTCCTCGTAGAGGTTGGTCGGCTTCAATCCCGGCCAATCGGCGATGACGCGCCCGCCCTTAAGCGCGCCGCCAGCGAGCAGCGCCACGGTGCCGGTGCCGTGGTCGGTCCCATCCGTGCCGTTGATCCGGGCGGTGCGGCCGAACTCGGTGACGAGCACGACGACCGTCTCACGCCACGCCGGCCCCATATTGGTCTTGACCGCACCTAATGCATCGTCGAGCGCTCCGAGGAGTTGTGATAGCCGTCCGTTGGCAATGCCCTCGTTGACGTGCGTATCCCAGCCATCGAGCGCCAACGCGCCGACGCGCGGTCCATCGGGCTGCGCCAGGAACTTTGCGGCCGTCCCGGCAACCTCCGCGAAATACGCGCGGGCCTGTGCGGGGCCGGGCGCAGGCTTTAGTGCGCCGGACGTTTGTTCCATATCGCCCGCACGTTCGATGGCCGCAAGCTTAGAGTGTTCCTCCAGCGCTGCGGCGAGCTTGTGATCGGAATGGTGATAAAGCGCGAGCAAACGGTGCACCGTGTCGTCGCTCGCCGGCATGACCCGCTGCGGCGACCACGACAAAACCGGTGCCGGTCCGCGCACCACAAGCGGCGTCACCGGCCCGACGCCGAAAGCCTTGCGGCCGTTTGGATCGACGCGACCGCCGGGCGCGAGAGTTGCGACCGCCCGATTGAGCCAGCCACTGTCGCTCAGGACCGGCTTGGCGAGGCCGCTTTCCAGGACGTCCTGGCCGTCGAAGTGAGACCGCTCACGATAAGGCGTAGCGCAGGCGTGAACGACGATCGCTTCGCGCGCCTGGAACATGGCGTGGAGGTTCGGCATCGCCGGATGCAGCGCAAAGAAATCATCAAGCTTGAGTGCCGGCGTTTTGCCATCGAGTGTAAGCGCCCTGTCCCCACGCAGCGCCACCCAACCGGGATCGCCCACCGGCGCCGCCGCAGCCAATCCATCGAGCGCGCCGCGCAGGATGAACGTCAGAAACCGCGGGTCGCGACCTTCCGCCCGCGCCAGCCGCGGCAGATAAGCCCAGGCGAACAGCGTTCCGGAGGACAACAACATTTGGCGCCGGGAAGGCGCATGGAGCACTGTCATGGTCACCTCCGCAGGAATTCGGGGCTCATCACCAAAAGCGCCAGCGCCTGCTTACGGCTCTCCGCGCGGGCGATCGTCTCGCGCGTGTCGGCACTGGCGAGGGGACCCAGTGCGCTATCGACCAGCGCCAGCGGATCGATGTTGTTGGCGAGCTTTCCGGCAAACTCGTCGGCGATGTCCAAGCGACGCGGTACGCCGTCGATCCAGGCGGCCTCGGTATCCGGGAAGCCGTTCGGCGCCGGCGGCCGCCACAGCGCCTCGCCGAGCATCGCCTGGGCGCCAAGCACGCGGCCGATTGGTATCGCCTCCTGCGCGCCGGTGAGGCGCAACCCGCCGGCAACCCACTCGGCGGGAGTTTTGAGTTTCTGCCGTTCCAGCGCCCAGGATTCATCCGCGGCGATGAGGGTCTTGGCCAGTTCCTTAAGATCGCCGTCGGTGTCCTTGAACGACTTTTCGAGTTTTGCGACCAGTGCGGGCGGCGGATCGTCGGCAACGAAATGCCGCGCGAGCTTTTGCGCGATGTGCTGCGCCGTCGCCGGGTGTCGCGCCAGATCGGCGAGCACGCCGCGGCCCTGCGCCAATCCGATATCCGGATAACGCTTGCCAAGCACCGTCTGCTCGCCGGGCTCATGAAAGCGTTTGTAGAAGATGAATTCGCCACCGTGCGTGGGTTCGGCCGGCGAAATCCAGGTCCAGCCGGTGATCACGTTGGCGAAACTCGTCACATCCGCCTGAGTGTAACCGCCGTGAACACCAAGCGTATGCAATTCAAGAATCTCGCGTGCGAGATTTTCATTCAGTCCTTTGTCGCGATTAATGCCGGCGATCGAATTCGGCCCCATCGACTCGACGTTATCGAGATAAAACAGCATGGCCGGATGACTTTCAACGGCCTGCAGCATGTCAACAAAACGACCGAGTACGTGCGGGCGAATGGACTCACGCTCGTAGGCACCGGC
>JASHVC010000259.1 GCA_030039655.1 Xanthobacteraceae bacterium
CCCACGCCCGCGCAGTCACCAGCGATCGCGGCGGCTACGCATAACGTCGAGGTGACGCGGACGACTCCATCCGTCACTCCCTCACGCCGCAACGATCCGATCGCGCAGCTCATCGGGCAAACGTCGCAGATCGTGGCGGTGCAGCGCGCCCTTTCGCAATACGGCTACGGCCAGATCAAACTGACCGGTGTGGTCGATGCACCAACAAGCGAGGCCATCGAGGAGTTCGAGCGTGCCCATAGCCTGCCCGTCACCGGCAAGATTTCTGATGTCCTGTTGAGCGATCTTTCGGCTGAGGTTGGTCACCAGTTACGGTGACGCAATAGATTTGCGGCTTGCATCGCAGCGAGTCATATCTGGTTCATGCGCCGATGCGAGCGAGGATATGCGCCTTAAGTCCGCGTTATGGGTCGCCGCCTATCTGCGCCGCTGTCAGGTCGAGGGCGTGTCGGCCGTCGTGCGCCGGCGCGGCGCGGAGGAGGCGGGCGCCATATTCGTGCGCATCGATCGGCTCGATGGAACTTCGGACCTCTTCGGCCCGGCGCCGCAAAGTGCGTTTGACGCCGTGCCTCAGGCTGAGCGAGCCTTCAGCGCCAGCCTGGCTGAACAGCCGGCACCCGATGCTTCAATCGAGGCATTTCTGGCGCGCGAAATTAAATTTGATCCCGATATCTGGATCGTCGAAGTCGAGGATCGTAAGGGACGGAATTTCCTTGACGTCGTCACCGGCTGAAGAATTGCCAGCCGCTGTTTACAGTGCGCTGCGAGTTTGTACCTGCGCGGCGCCTGGCGAGCGCCGTGTTGCTGGAGCCTGCTGGGCGCCGGACCTGTCGTCCGCGAGGAGCGGGCGGTGGACCGCTGTGCGCGGCTGGGCGGCGCGGAGCGCCTGCCAGATCGCAATCATGTCCCGCGCCGCGGTCAGGGTGATATCATCGTAGAGTTGTGCCAGCGCGTGGACGCGTTCCACCGAATGACTGACCGCGGCGTTGATAAAAAGAAGTATCCGGTAGAGCCGATCGCGCGAAAGGCTCAGCGCCTTAGCGGCGATCATGATCGGCTCGCCGAGCCTGTCGTCGGTGATGCGCCGTGCCTGCTCGCGTGAAATAAATAGCGATTGCGCAAGCTCCTGGACGAAATCTTCGCGCCGACGTGCCAACGCTGCCACTTCCAACTTTTGGGCTACCGATTGATCGCGCGCGATGCGGGGACGCCCGGCCGTAAGAGGTGCGGCCACATCGAGGTTGAGCAAGATGAGGCGCCGCTCGGACGCACTAGCGGCGAAGAAAATTTCGTTGAGTTCGTTGGCCACGTCCGACCCCATCGGCGGCTCTTCGGTCGCGCCAAACGGAGATGTTGTCGCTGGGAACGTTGCCGCAGATGCCGCCGGCACCGCGTCGCCTTCGCGGCCGTGCATGCGGCCAGTCTGCGCAAACGGAGTTTCGCTGATCGCATGAGTCGAGCTGCGCGCTTCGGCGAGCGGCGGTGACCAAACCACAGCGGAAATTTCAGAAACACCGCGTTCCAACCGCTGGATCACCTCGCGGGGCGGCGAGAGATGCTTTGTTAACTGTGCCGAGACTGTCGCTCGCGTCGGCGCATCAACGGATTCGATCAGGCGCAGCGCGAGTTCCGTGTAATGACGTTCCTCATCGGGCGTGTGCGTAAGCTTTTGCACGTAGAGGTCCGTGAGAACCCGCAGCAAATCCGATCGCATATCAGTTCCGCTTGATCCAACGTTTGTGAGGCCTTCGAGGCTTCGCAAGCTCGACGTTTCCATCGCATGTGACTCGGTTGCAACAGGTAAGAGAAGTTGATTTGGAACGTGAGCTTAGGGGCGCTCTCTTAGCGGAGCGTTAACCTTGGGTGCCGCCTAATCGCGGTGACGCCGATGTCAGCGGATCGAGGCTGAAGGATCCGCGCCGGCCGTCAGAGGTGAGAGGCGGTGAGTAACGTCATAAAATTTCCGGACGATGGGCGCCTGGTGCGCTTTGGCCGTGCCGACGTCGCTGAATCCGCAACCATCATCATTCTGCCTGTTGTCCGTATCGAGCGATACGCAGAACCATCCCTCGAAGGGGTTGAACCGCGCACGCGCCCGCCAGCGCATAACGGTGGCGGGCGACGCATAAGGCGCCGATAGGCTCCGAGCGTCGATCCGGTCCGTCGCTCGTGCAACATTTATACCCGACAGCTTAGTGTACCGGCTCGATGCGACACTGCGCGGCAGCTAGCGCGCGGCGCGCCATTGGCATCAGCCCCGGCTCCCGCGCAAGTGCGCGCAAAGCGATGATGCCGGTAATCGTCGGTGAATCGATGATCAATCGGTCGGCCGCGGTGACATCTTCCTGTTCGGGAACCTGCGCGTGTTGTTCCGCGGTCATCAGATCGAGTTCAATCGCGCGCCGGCCGGCCGCGCGATCGTTGATCGCGTAGTAGGCGACGCTGTTACGCGTGTAGAACGTGACGGAAGTATAGGCCTCACTGACCGGCGCATTGAGTTTGATCGAGCCGTTGGAAAGATCGTAACGGCACACCGCAGCCGCAAAGGCCGGATCCATGAACGGTAGGACGGATGCGTCCGCCATGGGTGCGGGGAGCAGGGCCATGGTGTTGACTGGCGCCAGCGGCGTTAGGCGCGAATAAGCATCCTGCGTCGCGGCCCGCGGCATCGCCAACACCGTCGCCAGATGCACGATGCCGCCGAGGAGCAGGCCGCCCAGAGCCCACATGAGCCAACGGGTCATGAGCAACCCCGCCGCGCGACTGCCGGCATTGGCCCTTCTTTCATGGTGGTAGAGGCAACCCCGATCGGCGTGTCGTAGAGGCGCCACACGAGGACGAAGCGCTCGATCCCGCCGGTGGGCAGCCAATTGCCCGGCCGCGCCAGCGGCGCCACCGCGATAGTGAAAGCGCCGTCGGCGTTGCGAACGATCTCCTCGCTGGTGAACCCGTGCCGATCAATCGCGTTCGCCACCAATCCGCCTTCCACGTTGTAAAGGGTAACGGTCCAGTAGCGCGCCGGTGGCGTCAGGCCACTGACCGTGAAGGTGCAGCGGCCGTCGAAATAATTGCCCGCATTGTCTGTGCGGGCGTAAAACGCCACGCCGTCGCCGATTCCAATCGGCAGTTCGCCGGAGCGCACGATGATGGCGTGGGCGTAAGGATCGATGTCCTGCGATCCACTCTTTGGCCACGCCGTCCATGCGCCGATCGTCATCGAGCCAAAGGCGACGCCGCGCGTCAGCGATAGCCACGTCGCGCCGAGGCCGATCGCGGCCGCCAACACGAAGGTAAAGAAGGAACCGAAGAGCAGACGCATGACCCGGCTGCGTTCAGTCGCCGCGCGGCGCCGGCGATGATTTTTGGTCCGCTGCTGCCGCGAGTGTGTTGGTGCGGCTGTTGCTACTGTTGTTCGTGCTGCCGCCGTCGAGCGATCCAAGTGTCGCGGGCGGCTGCGCCGCAAGGGCATGATCGGCTTCGTCCAGCATCTGCTCGACGTGGACGAGGGCATCGGTTGCTCTGCGCGTCAGCATGGCCGGATGCGGCGTGTCGGTACCCTTGAACGAACCTTCGGCCGCGACCTGAACGTGCTCAGGGACCGCCATGCCCGGCAGCTGGCGCAGTTCCACACCCTGATGCGCGTAGGCCATGATGTCATGCCATGTCATCGCCGACAGGGTGCCACCGGTCATGTGCTTGGTAGGAGAGAAATCGTCGTTACCCATCCACACCGCGCCGACGAAGTTGCCGGTGTAACCGACGAACCAGCCATCGCGCCAATCGTTGGTGGTCCCAGTTTTGCCGGCGGTCGGAATGCCGGCCAGTGCGGCGCGTTTGCCGGTGCCGTTCTCCACCACCGAGTTCATCATCCTGATCATGTCGATGGCGACTTGCGGGCTGATCACCTGTTTGGGCGGCGTTCCGTCGCGGTCGAAACGCCACACTAACTGGCCCGTGCCGGTGCGCACTTCAAGTGCCGCGTGAGGTGGGACGGACCGGCCGAGATTGGGGAATGTGGCGAAGGCCACAGCATGTTCCAGCGGCGTCACGGCATCGGCGCCGATCGGCAGCGAAGGCGTGTCCGGTAGTGGCGTGACGATCCCGAAATTGCGCGCGGTCTGAACAATCTTGGCGCGGCCGAGCTTCGGGTTGCCGTCGCCCAGAGCAATAGATAGCTTGACGGGTATGACGTTGACCGAGCGGGTTATGGCCTCAATCAGCGTGAGCGCGCCGGAAAACCCGCCGGAATAGTTGTGCGGACACCAATTGCCGATGCACACAGGTGAATCGACGACGACCGAACTCGGCTTGAAGCCGTTCGCCAGCGCCGTGGCATAAACATAGGGCTTGAACGACGAGCCCGGCTGACGCATGGCGTCGACGGCGCGGTTGAACTGACTCTCGCCGTAGTCACGCCCGCCGACCATCGCGTGCACTGCGCCGTCGAGGTCGGCGATCACCACCGCAACTTGGCTTGCCCCGTAATCACGGCCGAACTGACGCAGATTCGATTCCGACACGTGATCGGCATAATGCTGCAGATCCATGTCGAGTGCGGTTCGCACCACGAAATAGCGGTCGGTAACGGATTTCGGAAATGTCTCGACGAGCTGCCGCATCTCGTCGAAAGCCCAGTCCAAGTAATAGTTGGGCGCATCGTCCTCACGGCGGTCGAT
>JASHVC010000260.1 GCA_030039655.1 Xanthobacteraceae bacterium
CACCCACGACGAAGAATGGCCGCTGAAACCCGGCGAGCCGGTCGAACTCGACGTCGAAATCTGGCCGACGTCGATCGTCGTGCCGCCCGGCTATCGTCTGGCGCTCACCGTACGCGGCAAGGATTATGAGGTTGACGGCACCGACATTGCGCTGCCCAACGCGCCTTACCCGATGAAGGGCGTCGGCCCGTTTCTGCACATCGATCCGGATGACCGCCCGCCGGAAATTTTCGCGACCCGCAACACCCTGCACTTCGCCCCCGGCCGCCAACCCTGCGTCCTGTTGCCGATTATTCCGGAGCCGTAGTACCAACGGCCTTCGCTTTTTATGCTCCGCGAAAGCGGAGCATCCAGTAAACACTGTCAGACAAGTGATTACTGGATTATCCGCCGGCGCGGATAATGACAGCGGAGGAAGAAAAGGAGGAACGCATGACGAGGAAACTCGTCGCGGGTGCAATGGCCGCAATGTCGGTATTGTTGTTCGCCGCCGCACCAGTTTCAGCGCAAACCTATCCGAGCCGCCCCGTCACCATCGTGGTCCCCTACCCGGCCGGCGGTCCGACCGACGAGACCGCACGGATGATCGCGCAATCCATGGGCGCCACGCTTAGACAAAGCTTCATCGTCGAGGACATCGGCGGCGGCGGCGCCATCATCGGCTCCGAGAAGGTCGCGCGCGCCGCGCCTGACGGCTACACGCTGCTGCTGCATAACCTGCAGATCGCCGCCAACGTCACGCTCTACAAGTCGCTGCCCTTCGACACCGTCAAGGATTTCGCGCCGGTGATGCTGGTCAACCGCAATCCGCTGGTGCTCGTCGGCCGCAGCACGCTCGAGGCGAACACGCTCGCCGACCTCGTCGCACTGATGAAAAAACAAGAGCTGAAAGCAGCGGTCCCCGGCTACGGCACCACCGGTCACCTCGCCACTTCCCTGCTGGCGCAGGAAGCCAAGATCAAACTCTCCCAGATTCCCTATCGGGGCGCGGCGCCGGCGGTGACCGATTTGCTGGGCGGCCAGATCGATTTGTTCTTCGCTACTCCGCAATCGGTCGTGCAACTGGTCGCCACCGGCAAGTTGAAGGCCTATGGGCTGACGGCCAAGGAGAAGCTGCCGGAATTTCCAACGGCCGAAAGCTTGCCCGCGGTGTTCGGGCCGAAGCTCGACGTGGTGTATTGGCAAGCGATGTTCGCGCCAGGCGGCACACCCGAGCCTGTCATCAAAACGCTCAACGAGGCGGCGCAGGCTGCCGTTTCCGATCCCGCGAACCTGAAGACCTGGGCAGCGCAGGATGTTTCTGTGTTCCCGCCCGATCAGCGCTCACCCGCGGCAGCTGGCACCTTCGTCGCGAGCGAAATCGCGCGCTGGGGGCAGGTGATCCGGGATAATAATATTCATTTGGATCAATGAACGAATAGAGACACGATTCACTTCCATTCGCTCCAGTCGTACACGGCATCGATCCAGTCATCGATCGCGTCGTTCTCAGGGTGCTTAGCAAGCAACTTGCCCTGACGCCTGAGATCGGCGCGCACGCTCGGGTCGCGCAGGTTTGGAACTGACGGTACAAGCAGCGTCGAGCCTTGCTTGCGGAGCCGCGCTCGCAGGATACTACCGGACGTCTGTACTCGCTTTGCCCGTCGCTTCATCGGAATTGCCCGCAATATGCTTGCGCGCCTACTTTATTTATTCATCAAAAACTGTAGCGCAATCTGGGCGCGCCGCGCGGCCCTCACACATCCACCTTCAGCGCGGCGATGAACGCCTCCTGCGGAATATCGACCTTGCCGAACTGGCGCATGCGCTTCTTGCCTTCCTTCTGCTTATCCAGAAGCTTGCGCTTGCGGCTCACGTCGCCGCCGTAGCATTTAGCCGTCACGTCCTTGCGGAACGCGCGCACGGTTTCGCGCGCGATGACTTTGCCGCCGATCGCCGCCTGGATCGGCACTTGGAACATGTGCGGCGGGATCAGCTCTTTCAGCTTCTCCGCCATGGCACGGCCGCGCTGTTCGGCGCGGGTGCGGTGCACCAGCATGGCGAGCGCGTCTACCGGCTCGCCGTTGACCAGCATCTGCAGCTTGACGAGGTCGGCCGGCCGGTAATCGGTTAGGTGATAATCGAACGACGCGTAGCCGCGCGAAACAGACTTCAGGCGATCGTAGAAATCAAACACGACTTCGTTGAGCGGCAGGTTGTATTTCACCAGCGCACGGTTGCCCACGTAGGTGAGTTCTTTCTGCTCGCCGCGGCGGTCCTGGCACAGCTTGAGCACTGAGCCGAGATATTCGTCGGGCGTCAGGATCGTGGCCTCGATCCAGGGTTCCTGCATTTCTTCGATGTAGTTCGGGTCCGGCATATCAACCGGATTGTGAATCTCCAATTGCTCGCCGCTGCGCAGTTTGATCTTGTAGATGACCGACGGCGCGGTCGCGATCAGATTGAGATTGAACTCGCGTTCAAGCCGCTCCTGAATGATTTCCAGGTGCAGAAGCCCGAGGAAGCCGCAGCGGAAACCGAAGCCGAGCGCCGCGGAGGTCTCCATCTCGAAGGAAAAGCTCGCGTCGTTGAGGCGGAGCTTACCCATGGCGGCGCGCAAGGCCTCGAAGTCGGCTGCATCGACGGGAAAGAGTCCGCAAAACACCACCGGGATGGCGGGGCGGAAACCGGGCAGCGGCGCGGCTACCGGCTTGCGCTCGTCCGTGATGGTGTCGCCGACGCGGGTGTCTGCCACCTCCTTGATCGAAGCGGTCAGGAAGCCGATCTCGCCGGGGCCGAGTTCATCGAGCTCGA
>JASHVC010000261.1 GCA_030039655.1 Xanthobacteraceae bacterium
GAGTTCGCGGCCGCGTTCGGCATTGGGCTCGGCACCTTGCAGAAGTGGGAACGCGGCGAGAGACGGCCGAGCGGGGCAGCAAAATCGCTCTTACGCGTGATGCAAACAAATTTGCCCGCGGTGGCCGGCGCGCTGGGTGTCACACCGGCACGACGCAAGCGGCGATCGAAGACCGCACGCCGGGCCGTGTAGAATGCGCGCGCCCGGACCGGCGACAATAACGCGTGCTCACAATTCACAAGCGATTGTCTGCTCGTCCGCCAAACAGCCGCGCCAAAGCTGAGAAGGCCCCGCGCATGGCCTCGCCAGCCTGCACTAGGGGCCGCTCCACCGCCTCGTCGCTCGAGCGTGTCGCCGGCCAGCGAAACAGCAGCCCGTATGTGGTCCATATGACCAAAAACACGAACACGCCGGAGAACACCACGTCGGTGAAGAAATGCCCACCGCCAGCGATGCGCAAAAGGCCGACGGCGGCGCCAAAGGTCAGCGCTCCCCCATAGGCCAGCAGGCGCCATTGAGGCGGCGCCAGCGCCGCCGGCGCCAGAGTCCAGAACGCGCCCGACGGTTCGCCGGCGACGAACGAGCAATTGTCCGGGCAGTTGCCGCGTGGGTCCCACCAGGGGGTGAAGCGGTAATCGCCGCCAAGCTCGGTGATGTCGATCGGTCGCGCACGCCCCCAATGTTCCTTGAGAACAAGGTTGGTAAGGACGCCGGGCCCGAGCGCCATCGTCAGAATCAGAAAAAGTGCAGCGCGGCCACCCATCAGCATGTGCCGCTTCGGCATGATGAGTTTGCCGATGAGGACAAGGACGGCGGGCGCAAAGATAAGTGCCGTAACACATCGCACCGCATCGCGCGTGAAATTCACCCACGGCTGGGCGTTGACCTTAAATAGGTTGATCTGCCGGTTGTAAAAGAAAGCGGAGATATCGATATCGAGCCGCGGATAGATTGCGAATAGCACGCCCACGACAGCGGCAATGCCAAGCGCGATGATCAGTCCGGTTCGATTCATGTAATTTGGCCCGATGGCTGTTGCGCGCGCATCACCCCTTCCACGAGCCCGCCTTGCGGCCGGCAAACAGCCAGTAGACCAATCCGCCTGCGATGCCGGACGCCGCGAGCACCTCACGCGCGTGCGCTAGCATGCTGTCGGGGCGGCGAACGTACCCCGCGAAATCGATACCGTAAGTGAGCGCCAGCGCCAACGCCCCGCCGAGCACGCCGTAGAGGACGACCGAGCGCCAGGCAAAGCCTTCGGTGAGCGCGATCAACAGCAGCGCCGGCAGCAGCGCGGTCCCGCCGATGATCGAAGCGCCGATGCCGACGACCGCCCAAATCGCCGCCGCCGGCACGTCCGGCGGCACGAACTGATCCCATTGCGGCGTCATGCCGATGGTGAGCACGAGCGAAGCGGCAATGCAGGCCAGCACGTAGGCGATGATGACTATGAAACAGCGAGCGATGATGGCCATGGCGCGCCGTCGATCCGCCGTTCAGTCGGTCATCGCCATGGCCCGCAAAGCCAAACGCTCGCGGGCGGAAAGCTTTTCGCTCGCGCTCTTGAGCTGGCCGCACGCGGCCAGAATATCGCGGCCGCGCGGCGTGCGCACCGGCGACGCATAGCCGGCGTTGAAAACGATTTCGGAGAATTTCTCAATCTGCTGCCAGTCGGAGCACTCGTATTTGCTTCCCGGCCAGGGATTGAACGGAATCAGATTGATCTTGGCCGGAATCCCCTTGATGAGACGTACCAGCGCGCGGGCGTCGGCGAGCGAGTCGTTAATGCCCTTGAGCATGACATATTCAAAAGTGATGCGCCGCGCGTTGGACAATCCCGGATAGTTACGGCAGGCATCAAGCAATTCGCGCAGCGGATATTTGCGGTTGAGCGGCACAAGCTCGTCGCGCAGTTCGTCGGTAACGGCGTGCAGCGATACCGCGAGCATGACGCCTATCTCATCGCCGGCGCGCACGATGTTGGGCACCACGCCCGAGGTCGACAGCGTGATGCGCCGCTTGGAGATGCTCAAACCCTCGCCGTCGGCCACCACGTTGAGGCCGTCGCGCACCGCTTCGAAATTGTAGAGCGGCTCGCCCATCCCCATCATGACGACGTTGGACACGAGACGCTTCTCCGGCTCATCACCGCCGGCCTCCCGGCGCCAATCGTTGAGCCGGTCGCGGGCCAAGACCACTTGGCTCGCGACCTCACCGGCAGTGAGATTGCGCACCAGACGCTGAGTGCCGGTGTGGCAGAACGTGCAATTGAGCGTGCAACCGACTTGGCTGGAGATGCACAAAGTTCCGCGATCGGTTTCCGGGATATAGACGCACTCGACTTCGTGCGGCCGGCCATCAAGCTCACCGGGCAGCCGCAGCAGCCACTTTCGCGTGCCGTCGGCCGATATTTGTTCGGCAGCGACTTCCGGCCGATCGAGCGTGAAGTGTCGCACGAGATCCGCGCGCAAATCCTTCGACAAGGTCGTCATCTCGTCGAAGTTTTGCGCGCCGCGCACGTAGAGCCAGTGCCAAATCTGCCGAACGCGCATGCGGCGCTGGCGCTCCGGTACTCCGACACCGCCGATGGCTTCCGCAAGCTTGGCGCGCGGCAAACCGACAAGCGACGGCTTGGCGGGCGGCACATAGCGCTCAAGCGGCCGCTTTTCGACAAAGCCGCCCGATGCAATGGCCTCAGCCGGGGTTGCGGCAACACTCATCGATCAATCCGAAAAGGGAAGGGCGCCAATGCGCTTTCCCTGATAGATAGTTCCTCCCGCTCAAAGGGGGAGGCTCTCCCCTATCCTACTTGCATTCCTGCGCGACGCGGTCGAGCGCTTCGGTCAGGCCCTTGAGCGAGTAGGTATCGATCGATTCCGTTCCCTTGGCGGATGTTCCCTTCACCACGGCGCTGTCGCCCGCCCGCATAGCGTCGACCATGTGGGCTTCCTCAGCCGCGTTCTTGATCCACGCACCGTCGCCCTGGGTGTAAAGCTGGAACGTGGTGGCGCCGACCTCCGCTGTAGCCTCCGAACTCGGCTTGAGCGGATAGCCGACCATGACAGAGACCTCGTTGTTCACCTTGTCCGCAGGCCGTGTAGAAATGAACATGTAGGGCTGATTGCGCGGTCGATCAGGCGGCTTGGTTTCTGCAGCCGTAGGCTTGGCGATCGCGAAACAAACCTTCCGTCCACCTGGCGTAGCCGTATAGGCACCCCACTCGGCATATTGACCGAGCAATGTAGGCTTAGCCGGACCCGCGATGGGTGGTGCAGGCTTCGGCGCCGTCGCAGGCGCCGGAGGCTTGGGACCCGCAGGTGGCTTGGCGGCCGGGGGCGGTGCGGCCGGCTGCGCTCGTGCTGATAGGGTCAATGTCGACGCGAGCAGCAGCGACAGGAAAAAGGTCAATCCTCGGTGGACGCGCATTGGACCTCCCCGCCCCCGAATCTTGATAGCAAACCTGTTAATTATAATCCAATTCCCGGCCGGCTAGCCGTCCAATCGGAGGCCTCTCAGGGCGGCCTGGATCGGGCGGCGAATGTGATAATGACAGCGGATGAAAGCCATCCTTTGCACCCATTTCGGCCCGCCCGATGAACTCGAACTGGCCGACATTCCGCTGCCGAAGGCAGCGGCGGGCGAGGCGGTGGTGCGGGTCCGGGCTGCGGCGCTCAATTTCTTCGACACGCTGATCATCGCCGGCAAATACCAGCACAAGCCACCATTTCCATTCTCGCCGGCGTCGGAATTCGCTGGCGTGGTCGAGAGCGTCGGGGCCGGAGTCACTGACATCGCGGTTGGCGATCGAGTCGTCGGCAATATGGGCTGGGGCGCGGCGCGCGAGGCCGTGGCAATCGAAGCGCATCAGCTCGCGAAGCTACCCGAGGCGCTCGATTTCGAACGCGCAGCCGGACTCACCGTCACGTACGGCACCACGCTGTACGCGCTGCGCGAGCGCGCCCAGCTCAAACCGGGCGAGTCGCTCGCGGTGCTTGGCGCTTCAGGCGGCACCGGCCTCGCGGCCATCGAACTCGGCAAGATGATGGGCGCGCGTGTTATCGCCTGCGCGTCGTCGGACGAAAAGCTTGCCTTCACCCGCACGCATGGTGCCGACGAGACCGTGAACTACGGGCGCGACAATCTACGCGATGCACTCAGAAGACTGGGCGGCGAACACGGCATCGACGTGGTCTACGATCCGGTCGGCGGCCCCTACGCAGAACCCGCCGTCCGCTCGCTGGCGTGGCTCGGCCGCTATCTGGTGGTCGGCTTTGCGGCTGGCGAGATTCCGAAAATTCCGCTTAACCTCACGCTGCTTAAAAGCTGCGACATCCGCGGCGTGTTTTGGGGCGCATGGACCAAGCGCGAGCCGCAGCTACAGCGCGCGCTCATGACCGACCTCGCGCGCTGGTGCGCCGAAGGCAAGCTCAGCGCGCATGTGCATGCGGTCTATCCGCTCACCGAGATTACGGCGGCGCTCAACGCCATCGCCGACCGCAAAGTGATGGGAAAGATCGTGCTACGCCCATGAAGGTGCTTCGCCGCGCAGGCGCGCCAGCGTGCGCCGCGCCGCCTCGCGATGTTCGGGCTTGATGTGCGTCGAAACCGCTTTGATGGCCAGGGCGATCACGGCGGCATCGTCGGCGAGTCCGACCAAAGAAACATATTTGGGAATCAAATGGTCCGGCACGACGAAATACACGATGGCGCCGACCAGAACCGCTTTCACGTAAACCGGAGTCTTGTGGTCAAAGGCGCAATAATGCGCCGTGAGCACTTCTTCGGCGAACGGCAGGCTCGCGGCTTCGCGCAGCAGCTTGCGCCATAGCCTGCGCCGCAACCCCGCCTCGTCGTTGGCCATGCGCCGGGTCAGCGCCGCAACGCCCTCCCAGGTCGCCGACGCGGACGCCGCCTGTTGCTGAAACCACATTTGCTCCTCCGGCGAACCTGTGGCCGTCAATCACCCGCGGCAAATATGGGCGCGAAAGGCGGCGGCCACAAGGCAGGATTCAGCCCGCGAGCTTGTCCATGGCCTCGGCGAGCTTGATGTCGCGGTCGGTCAATCCGCCGGCATCGTGGGTCGACAACGTCACCTCGACGGTTTTGTAGACGTTGAACCATTCGGGATGGTGATCGAGCTTTTCCGCCACCAGGGCGGCGCGTGTCATAAAGCCGAAGGCGGCGTTGAAATCAGCAAAAACGAATTTTTTGTTGATGGCATCGCGATCCTTGACCTCGCTCCAGCCTTTAAGCCGGCCGAGGGCCACCTTACGCGCGTCGCCCGAGAGCTTCTGACTCATGAGAGAACTCCGTCCATTCAGGGCCACCTCGCCCGGCGCTATTCTCGCAGCTCTGTGAGCAAATCGCCACCAAGCGCCAGCACCTGAAGGCGACGTCCATTCACGCCGAG
>JASHVC010000262.1 GCA_030039655.1 Xanthobacteraceae bacterium
GGCAGGGAATGCGTGGTCGCGCTTGGCCACGCCACGGGTGATCTGCAGATAGACGATGCCATAGCTGACGTGGTTTTGTGCCACCACCTCGCGCAGGATCACGCCGAGCGCGGCGCGCGACAGCGGCATGCGAATGCGTAATTCGCTGAGCGAACGTTCGAGGCGGTCGAGGTGGCGCCGCTCGTCGATGAGCCGCCGTCCCCTCACCTCGCAGACTTCGTAGACGCCGTCGGCGAACTGATAGCCGCGATCTTCGACGTGGACCGTCGCGTCGCGCATCGGCACATAGCGGCCGTTGACGTAGGCAATACGGGACATTGTCAGTCTATGCCGAGTGCCTTGAGCTTGCGATGCAGCGCCGAACGCTCCATGCCGACAAATTCGGCGGTGCGTGAAATATTGCCGCCGAAGCGGTTGATCTGTGCAAGCAGATATTCGCGCTCGAAGACTTCACGCGCTTCCCGCAGCGCAAGGCTCATCAGGTGCTCGCCACCGTCGCCGTTCGGCATGCTGGGGATCATGGAGCCGACATCCTGCGGCAACATGGACGCGGTGATCACGGCTTCCGGGTCACCACCGGCGAGGATCATCAACCGCTCCACGTTGTTGCGGAGCTGCCGCACGTTTCCGGGCCAATCGTGCGACTGCAGCACGGCGAGCGCATCGGCGCCTACGTTGCGCTTAGGCAATCCGGTGGCGTGGGAGATCTGGGTCATGAAATATTCCACAAGCTCGGGAATGTCCTCGCGCCGCTCGGCGAGCGACGGCACCCGGATCGGAACCACCGAGAGCCGGTGATAGAGATCCTCGCGGAATTTCCCGATCGCGATGTCGGCTTCCATGTTGCGGCTGGTGGAGGAAACGATGCGGACGTCAACGGTCACCTTGGTGCTGCCGCCCACGCGCTGAAAGGTCTGATCCACGAGCACGCGCAGGATCTTGTTCTGCGTCTCGCGCGGCATATCGGCGATTTCGTCGATGAACAATGTGCCGCCGTGCGCCTCCTCCAAGGCGCCCACCTTGCGGCTTTGCGTGCCGTTACTCGATTCAACGCCGAACAGTTCGACCTCCATGTGCTCCGGCGAGATGGCTGCAGCATTGATCACCACAAACGGCGCGTCGGCGCGCGCCGAGAGCGAGTGAATGGTGCGCGCCGCGAGTTCCTTGCCGCTGCCTGAGGGGCCGACGATGAGGATGCGGCTGTTGGTGGGCGCCACTTTCTCGACGGTTTGCCGCAGCTGATTGGCGGCCGGCGAATGGCCAACGATCATGTTGGGCAGCGGAGAAAATTGTTTGAGCTCTTTGACTTCGCGCCGCAGGCGGGAGTTTTCCAACGCCCGCTCGGCGACGAGCAGAAGCCGGTCAGCCTTGAATGGCTTTTCGATGAAGTCGTAGGCGCCGCGCTTGATGGCCGAGACGGCGGTCTCGATGTTTCCGTGGCCTGAAATCATCACGATGGGCAACTCGGGATGCTCGGACTTGAGTCCGTCGAGCAGCTGCAGGCCGTCGAGCCGGCTGCCTTGCAACCAAATATCGAGGAAGACGAGATTGGGGCGCCGTGCCACCACGGCGGCAAGCGCATCGTCGCTGTCGTGTGCGGTCCGCGTACTGAAGCCTTCGTCCTGGAGGATGCCGGCGACGAGTTCGCGGATGTCGGCTTCATCGTCGACGATGAGGATATCGGATGACATGGTCAACTCACCGTTTCACGGTTTGGGACTGGTGGCGGTGCGGCGCGGATCGGTTCCGCGGCGAAGCGCAATTGCATCCAAGCGCCGCGGGCGCCGGGTATCTTGTCCGAGGCGTCGCGCAGTTCGATGCGCCCGCCGTGTTCTTCAAGGATGCGGCCCACGATCGCGAGCCCGAGTCCGGTTCCCTTTTCCCGCGTCGTCACGTAGGGCTCTAGCAGGCGTGCGCGGTTTTCCTTGGGCAGGCCGATACCGTTGTCGACCACGTCGATGATGGCTTCCTTGCCCTCGCGCGTGGCGCTGACCGTGATGTGGCCGCGCCCGAGTTCCGCCGGCGGCACCGCTCCGATCGCTTCGGTCGCATTCTTGATGATGTTGGTGAGAGCCTGCGAGATCAGGCGACGATCGAAGCGCGCCGGCATCGTCTCCGCCTCGAGTTCGACGTCGAAATCGATGTCGGGATGACCGACGCGCAAAAGGAACACGACCTGGCGGACCGTTTCCGCCACGTCCTCGTCGGCCATGACCGGCTTGGGCATGCGGGCGAAGCGCGAGAATTCGTCGACCATGCGCTTGATGTCGTCGACCTGGCGCACGATGGTATCGGTGCATTGCTGAAAAACGCCGGCATCCTCGGCGATCATCTTGCTATACTTGCGCCGCAGCCGTTCGGCTGACAATTGGATTGGTGTCAGCGGATTCTTGATCTCATGGGCGATCCGGCGAGCGATATCGGCCCAGGCCGAGGTTCGCTGGGCGAAGACGAGCTCGGTGATATCGTCGATGGTGATGACGTAGCCGTGCTCGGACTCGGGGGCCTGCTCGCTGGTGACGCGCACCGAGAAATTGCGCTCCTGTCCGTTGCGGGTGGCTGAAATCTGCCGCTGGATCAGTCGCTGATTTCCGCCGCGCGCCGCACCCAATATTTCGACCAGCTCGGGAGCGATATCGCGCAGCGGCCGGCCGAGCGCCTCGCTCTCTGAATGCCCGATCAGTTGCTCCGCGGACCGATTCAAAATCGTGACGCGGCCGTCAGCGTTGACGCCGATGACGCCGGCGCTGGCGCCGGACAGCACCGCTTCGGTGAATCGGCGGCGGCTGTCGATGAGATCGCGCGCGCGCACGATGTCCTCATGTTGCGTCCGCAGCTCGGCTGTCATGTTGTTGA
>JASHVC010000263.1 GCA_030039655.1 Xanthobacteraceae bacterium
GCAGGCCAAGGGACTGGAGGGCGAAGGCGCACAATTCAAGGACTCGCCCAAAGCAGTGGCCGAATCGTGCGAGCTCGTGCTCTCGATGTTGCCGAACAACGAGGCAGTCAGGGTCGTCGCCCTCGGCAAGGGTGGGCTCGCCGAAGCTACCGCCGGCGCTAAGGTGTGGATCGATTTTAGCAGCATCGATAAAGAGACCATCGTTAGCGTTAGCGGTGAGCTCAACAAAAAGGGCTGGACCGTGGTCGACGCTTCGGCCGGAGGCGTCGAGGAGGTCGCGGCGGTCGGTGAGCTTGCGCTTTGGCTTTCGGGCTCCAAGGCGTTGTTCGACGAGCATCAGCCCATATTCAAGGCGATGGGCAAATCAATTCTTCACGTCGGCGAACTCGGCAACGCCAAGCTTGTAAAGAACGCTATGGCGATGTTAGCCGCTGTCCAACACCTGAGCCTTGTTGAAATCTGCTGTTGGCTCAGGAAGGGGGGTCTCGACGACTCCACCTTCCAGACCATTATCAAGAACTCTCAGCAGGATTCGGTGGCGACACGGCGCATCATGGAAATTTTGGTGAGCCGCAAGTTCAAGCCGCGCAAGTCCTGGATGCCAAAGGACGTGGGCTTCGGGCTCGATATGGCGCGCAACATGGAGGTCCCGATGCCGTTTGTCGGCCTCGCCTACCAAATGTTTGCTATCGCGCAGGCGAGGGGTCAGGATGGCTATGAGGCGACGGGCATTGCCTGCAACATTTACGACGTGATCAACGGCAATAAAACAAACTCCGGCTGAGGTCGTGTTCCAGCGTCATTGCGAGGAGCGAAGCGACGAAGCAATCGAGTGCAGCCTCTCCGTTTGGCAAGCCGCCCTGGATTGTTTCGCGGAGCCTGTCATCAGACGCGCGACTTTGCGCGGGTCCGTTGGCTCGCAATGACGATTCTATCTGATCAGACGCCGCTCTAGCGTTTAGCTTTAGACTCGTTCAGGGCCGCGGCGGCGCGAATGAGCGCTTTCAACGCCTTCTCGTTGATCTTCTCGCCTTCATGAATGTCGATGGCGCGCCTCACATTGCCTTCGAGGCTGGAGTTGAAGAGGCCGGAAGGATCTTCCAGCGCGGCGCCCCTAGCGAAGGTCAGTTTCACGACATCCTTGTAGGTCTCGCCGGTGCAGATGATCCCGGCGTGCTCCCACACCGGAACCCCTCGCCACTTCCACTCCTCGACCACGCCGGGGCAGGCCTCTTTGATGAGACTACGGACCCGCGCGAGCGTCTCGCCCCGCCAATCGCCGAGTTCCCTGATTCGTGCATCGATCAGCCGGGAGGGAGAGACGCGCTCCTTCGCTTTTGTCGCGGCGCTTTTGGTTTTCTTCATGGCGTGGTTGCTTTCTCACGGTTGCTTGCGCGGATCGTAGCCCGGGTGAAGCGAAGCGTAACCCGGGAACGATTGATCGGCTGCCCCGGATTTCGCTGCGCTCCATCCGGGCTACAAGTTTGCCGTTAGGCGGATGCACTCTAGCCCGGCAGCCAGCGCCGTGGCGTTTCGCGCCTGTCGTCGTAGGCGGCCTCGAACACGGGCTCGGCAAGCGTGGACTGGATGCGCAGCACGGTCTTGCCGGTGTTGGAGAAGCCGTGCTTGCGGCCGGCCGGCACGACGACGAGCTGGCCCGAGGTGAGGGTGACCCGCGTCTCGCCGATCCACACCTCGGCCTGCCCTTCGAACACGCGCAGGATTTCTTCGACCGCGTGCAGATGCGTCGGTGCGCCGTGGCCCGGTTCGCACCACTGCTCGAACACGCAGAGCTGCGTCGCGCCATTGAGGGCTGAGACGTACATCTGCGTCATCACGCCTGGCCGCCATTCTTCCTTCGGCTGGCGATTGAGATCGACGACTTGCATGGACGCTCCCCTTTCCCTTTGTGGCTCGGTTGCAGCTATTGGCAGGTAGCTCGGGTGGAGCGAAGCGTAACCCCGGCAACGATCGATAGGCTGCCCCGGATTTCGCTGCGCTGCATCCGGGCTACATGCTAAGCCGCTCTTTCGCGAAGAGCCGCCGAACCAGATGGCCCTTCCACATCCATAATCCAGAAAGCAGCATTACGGGAAAGAAGACAAATCGCGTCGGCGGCGCGTAGTCCGGGAGGTGTTCAAATGGACTGTAAATATAGCCGATGATCGGAATGCTGCAGATGATGTGGATCCAGCGCACGATCATACGTTGGGTGGCTTCTTTCATGATGCGTTTGTGCTCTTCTTAGCTTGCGCAAGGCCTGCACACTGTCGTCATTGAGAGGAGCGAAGCGGCGAAGCAATCCATGGCCGCTTGCTCCGAGCTAGGCGCCCTGGATTACTTCGCCTGTCGTCGGACCGGCGCGACTTCGCGCGGGTCCGTTGGCTCGCCATGACGGAATTCAATCGATCCGCCCCAGCACCTGCTCCAAGTTCGCGAAGAACTTCTGCCATCCGTATTTGGCGCCTTGGTAGTTCTGCGGCTGGTCCGGCCGGAATCCGGTCTGTTGCATGTGCAAGCGGGTTCCCGTGGGCGTCGGCGTAAGCGTGAAGGTCACGGTGGTCTCAAGCCCGAGCGTGCCCCATGTGTAAGAGAGCGCTTTGTTCGGCTCGACGACGAGCACCCGACAGTCGATGACGCCGTTCCAGCCAGGCTGTGGGTCCATGCGCAGGCTGAATTGGTGGCCCACCTGAGGCTGAAAATTATTTTTCATAAGCCATTCCTCGATCAGGTGTGGTTGCGTCAGCGCGCGCCAAAGCTTTTCCGTCGGATAGGGCAGGTCGCGTTCGACGACGACGGAGAGCGTTTCGGCTGCTTGTTTGTTCATTGGTCCATCCTTTTGAGCAGATCTTCGAGGCGGTCGAAGCGATTTTGCCAGAAGCCAGTCATCTGCTTCGTCCAGTCGATCAGCGGGGCCAAGGCGGCGAGCTGCGCGCTATAGTGAGTCTGGCGGCCTTCGTGGCGGTCGCGCACCAGTCCAGCCTGCTTGAGGACTCCGAGATGCTTGGAGACGGCTGGCTGCGACACCTTGGCCCGCGCCGTCAGCGCCGCGACGGTCTGCTCCCCCTCGCGGCACAGCCGCTCGAAAATCGCCCGCCGCGTCGGATCGGCGAGGGTTCGAAAGAGCATGTCGTGCGTGTTTGGCATTGGGACGCATAACTCGGTGGTTATTAATTTGACAAATAACCTACTGGTTATGGATAAGTCAAGAGGCGATGCGCGGTTCCCATCATCATCCGCGCAGGCGGATGATCCAGTGATGACGCCGGCGGTGAATTGATCCAAGTTAGACGGCAGCGGCTACTGATGTTTCGCGGAGTATGACAGCGACGGGCTATTCCCCCACCGCGCCCCGCAGCGGCCAGCGGCATGCGAAGATCATCACGCCGGCCAGTGCCGAGATCGCGGCGATCATCAGAAAGAATTCCACAGGCTGCATGCGGCTCCAGAAACTGCCAAGCCAGCCGGCCAGAAAACCGCCGGTGAAGCTCGTCGCCAGCCACACGCCCATCATCATCGAGAGGATGCGCGGCGGCGCCACCTTCGTCACCAGCGAAAGACCGACCGGCGAAAGATAAAGCTCGCCGACTGTAAAAATCGCGATGGCGGCGACGACCCATAGCCAACTCGCCTGAGCGGTCCCGGCGTGAACGGTCGCAAAAGCGTAAATGAGGTTGGCGACCGTCACGCCAAAACAGCCGAGTCCCATCTTGCTGATCGTCGACGGCTCAGTGCCGCGCGCCGCTTGCCGCTTCCACAGCGTCACGACAAGCGGCGTGAAGGCGAAGATCAGGAACGGATTGACGGCCAAGAACCAGGTGCTCGGAATTTGCGTCGTAAAGCCAAACAGATCGATGGTCCGATCGATGCTACCATCGATCCAGAGAATGGTCGTATTGCCGATTTGCTCGTACGTCCCCCAGAACAACGTGTTCGGGACGAACAATACAAGCAGCGCCGCAATGGCGCGCCATTGCTCTGGCGCCAGTGGCACGTGCGCGGCGGATTGGGTCCGCGTGCTTATTTCATCCTTCGGCAACATCGGCAGGGCGTACAGATAAATGCAAAGCCCGAGGCACATGCCGACGCCCGCGGCGGCAAAGCCATAGTGAAACCCCAATCCTTCACCGAGCGAGCCGCAGACCAGCGGTGCCAGGAACGCGCCGACATTGATGCCGACGTAGAAGATCGAATAAGCCCGGTCGCGGCGATGGTCGCCGGGCGGATAAAGCCGACCGACCTGGGTGGAGATGTTCGGCTTGAAGCAGCCGTTGCCGAGAATGAGAAACAGCAGCGCGAACAGAAACAGCTGCTCGATCGCCATCATGAAGTGGCCGATCGCCATCAGCGACGCGCCGATGACGACGGTGCGGCGCTGGCCGAGCACGCGGTCGGCCAGCAATCCGCCCAGGATCGGCGTGAAGTACACGAGGCCGGTGTAAAGGCCCCAGATCTGCGACGACAACGGCTGTACGTCGAGCGGGCCGAAGATTGCTTCCAGCACGCTCCGCATCGTCGCCAGCCTGCGCACGTCGCCCGCGTGCGCCGGAAGCAGCAGATATTTTGTCATGTAGAGTACGAGCAGCGAGCGCATGCCGTAATAGGAAAAACGCTCCCACATCTCGGTGGTGAACAGGAAGGTTAGCCCGCGCGGATGGCCGAACAGCTCGGCATCGCCGTCAGCGCGAGTTTCGACAATGCTTGTGTCGCGGGAAGCCAGTCGGTGTATCCGTTGCATCCGGAGGTGTGCCTA
>JASHVC010000264.1 GCA_030039655.1 Xanthobacteraceae bacterium
GGCACGCTGGCATTGCGTATCACATCGGCAATCAGCGAGCGCCTGGCGCGGGCGACGAATTGAGGAGCGAATCGATGGCGGCCCGCACTCTCTCACGCTACTTCGGGTTGCGGTTCTTTACCTCCGTGATTGGCACCTTTGTCGGCGTCGTCGTGCTTGCCGGCATGATCGACTATTTCGAATTGATGCGCCGCGGCGCCGACTGGCCAAAGGCGACGGCTTGGATCCTCGCCGAGATTTCGCTGTTCCGCATTCCGCAGCTCACCGAGAAGATTATGCCTTTTGCGGTGCTCATTGGCGCGATGTCGTGTTATTTGGCGCTTTCGCGCCGCCTCGAGCTGATCATTGCGCGCGCTGCCGGCATCTCGGCTTGGCAGTTCGTTGCTCCGGCTGTCGTGGTGGCGTTTCTGTTCGGCGCGGCCGCCACCGCCGCCTACAATCCCATCGCCGCGACTCTCCACGAGCGCTCGAAACGCTTAGAATCGGAAATGTTGGGTGAGACGTCGTCCGCCTTGCAGGAGAGCGCGGCCGGATTCTGGGTGCGGCAAAAGAGCGCCGACGGCGCGGCCATCATCAACGCTAAGTCGAGCCGCCAACAAGGCTCCATCCTCGGCGGGGTATCCGTCTACACATTCGACGATGGGGGCCACTTCCGCGAGCGAATCGAGGCGAGAAGTGCCGAACTCGAGGACGGCTATTGGTTGCTCGAGGACGCGCGCATTTATTCGACCACCAGCCCGCCCGTTCTTCAGGACAGCTATCGGCTCAACACCAATCTAACGCTCGCACAGGTACGGGAGAGCTTTGCGACGCCCGAAACGGTTCCATTCTGGCAACTTCCCGCCTATATCGAGATGGCGGACAGAGCGGGCCTCGCGGCCGCCGGCTATCGGCTGCAATACAACGAATTGCTGGCCCGCCCTTTCCTCCTTGCCGCCATGGTGCTCCTCGCCGCTTCTGTAAGCTTGCGCTTCTTTCGCTTCGGCGGGGTGCAGAAGATGGTCCTCAGCGGAATCACCGCCGGTTTCCTGCTGTTTGTCCTGTCAAAGATCACCGAAGACATGAGTAGAGCGGAGCTCCTGTCGTCCACTTTGGCCGCCTGGATCCCCGTAGTGGTCGGTGGCCTGACGGGGTTTGTTACGCTGTTGTATCAAGAGGATGGATAGCCCTGATCAGAGGCTCAGGCACCGCCGGTTCGGCGCACTTTGAGGGCGCTTGTGTCGCGGTAGACACGGCAAAGCCGCGCGCAGATGCGTTAACTTTCATGTCCTAAATTTTGCCGCGAGATTACAGGAATCATCTCGCCAGCCTACGGGCATTGGGACAAGCATCCGGAAGCAAACCTAAGCGCCGAGGGAGAAGCAAGGCGTTATGTGGCAGATGAGCACCCCCTTCCATCGGGGATCACTGACGACCGCAGCACTGGCCATTGGCCTCATATTTGCCGGTGGCACGACTGCCCGCGCGCAACAGGTGGTCGCGCTGGTCAACGGCGTACCAATCACGGAGCTCGATATCGCGCAGCGCACCAAGCTCGAACAACTGAGCTCGCAAAAGCCGCCGCCACGCCAGGACGTGCTCAACAATCTTATCGACGAGATTCTGGAAGTGCGTGAGGCGAAGCGATTTGAAATCGACCCGCCCGAGGCGGAAATACAAAGATCCTATTCGAATATCGCTCAGCGGATGGGCATCGACGCCCAGAAGCTGACGGAAACGCTGAACCATGCCGGCGCGAGCGAGGCTACGCTAAAGGCGCGATTGCGCGCGCAGATGGCTTGGGCCGCACTGGTCCGCGGGCGGTTCAAGGCGAGCCTGGAAATCGCCGATACGGACGTCGAAGCCGAGCTGCACCTGCATGAGACCGATGAAAAGAAGGACATCGGCTACGAATACACAATGCGTCCCATCGTGTTTATCGTGCCGGCCGGTGCGCCTGAGAGCGCGTTCGAGACGCGCAAGCGCGAGGCCGACGCCTTGCGAGCACGCTTCACGGACTGCAACATCGGCCTAACCTTCGCGCGGGCGCTCAACGAGGTCTCCGTGCGCGACCAAATCATAAAATTTTCGGCCGACCTGCCGCAGCAATCGCGCGCCATTGTCGATGGCACGGAAGTCGGCCACCTGACACCGCCGGAAACGATAAAAGAAGGCATCCAAATGTTCGCGGTGTGCAACAAACGGGAAACCAAAACCGACACGCCTGAAAAAAAGCAAATCCGCGACCAAATGTTCGAGAAGAAATTCGGCGTTAAAGCAAAGCGCTATTTGCAGGAACTGCGTAGCCAGGCGATGATCGAGTATAGATAGTCGGATATAAGCAGGATTGTGCACCCGTTAGCATTGACGCTCGGTGAGCCCGCCGGGATCGGGCCGGATCTCGCGCTTGCTGTTTGGCATCGCCGCGCCGAGTTCGACATTCCGCCCTTTTATGTTGTGGCCGATCCCGAGTTTCTCCGACACCGCGCGAAACAGATCGGCCTCGATATCGCGATTGCGATCGTGGCCCCCACCGCGGTTGCGGCGACCTTCCCTTCGGCGCTTCCGATTGTTGCCCTCGATTTGAAGGTGACGGCCGAACCCGGTCGTCCGGATCGATCCAGTGCGCCAGCTGCCATCGCATCGATCCGACGCGCCGTCGCCGACGTGCTCGCTGGCGCGGCCGCGGCTATCGTCACCAATCCGGTCGCAAAGAACGTGCTTTACAAATCCGGATTTGCCGAGCCGGGCCACACCGAGTTTCTGGCGAAGCTCGCGGAGGAATCGACCGGCAAGTCGCTGCGGCCGGTCATGTTGTTGTGGTCGCCGGAACTTGCCGTGGTGCCGGTGACGATCCACCTACCGCTCAAGGACATATTCAAACAGCTTTCGACCGAGCTGATCGTTGAAACTGGGCGCATCGTGGCGCGGGATTTCCGCACGCGCTTCCGCATACCGCGCCCTCGCCTCGTCATCGCTGGCCTCAATCCGCACGCCGGGGAAGAGGGCATGCTCGGCGAGGAGGATCATACCGTCGTGACGCCGGCGGTTGCACAGCTCGCCGCCGATGGGATCGACGTGCGGGGCCCCTTGCCGGCGGATTCGCTTTTTCACGCCCGGGCGCGCGCGACCTACGACGCCGCTCTGTGCATGTATCACGATCAGGCGCTGATCCCGATCAAGACGCTCGCGTTTGATCACGCCGTCAACGTCACGCTGGGCCTGCCGTTCGTGCGGACCTCGCCTGACCACGGCACCGCTTTCGATATCGCCGGAACTGGCACGGCCGATCCGGCGAGCCTCGTCGCCTCGCTGCGGCTTGCGGCGCGCCTTGCGAAGGCGGGGAGTCCGGCGCTCATGACTGCGTCGTGACGGGGGTGGCCGCCGCGTCCGACGGGCTGCCGCCTCTGCGTGAGGTCATTCGCCGCCACGGCCTGATGGCCAAAAAATCGCTCGGACAAAATTTCCTACTCGACCTCAATCTTGCCGGCCGTATCGCCCGTGCCGCCGAGCCGCTCAGCGGCGTGACCGTTTTCGAGGTCGGTCCCGGCCCGGGCGGGCTCACCCGGGCGCTATTGGCGCTCGATGCCGCGCGCGTGGTCGCGGTCGAACGCGACGACCGCGCGCTTGGCGCTCTCCGAGAAGTCGCTGCCTATTATCCCGGACGTCTCGACGTCGTGGCAGCGGACGCGCTCACTTTCGACCCGCGATCCCGATTGCCGCACGGCGCGGTGCGCATCGTCGCCAATCTCCCCTACAACATCGCCACCGCGTTGCTTGTCTCCTGGCTCTCCGTCGAACCTTGGCCTCCCTGGTACGACGCCGCCATCCTCATGTTCCAGCGCGAGGTCGCCGAACGCATCGTCGCCGAGCCACATTCGAAGACTTATGGGCGCCTGTCGGTGTTGGCGCAGTGGCGCTGCGAGTCGAAGATCCTGTTCGATGTGAACGCCTCGGCCTTCGTGCCGCCGCCGAGCGTCAAGTCTTCACTCGTTCGCCTCATCCCGCGAGCGGCGCCTTTGGCGTGCGACCGCGCCCTCCTCGAAAGAGCCACGCAGGCGGCCTTTGGCCAGCGGCGTAAGATGTTGCGACAAAGCCTGCGTTCGCTTGGCGTTGACGTGGCGGCCTTGCTCGGAGCCGCAAACCTGGAAGCGACGGCACGCGCGGAAGAACTCTCGGTGACGGATTTCGTCGCTCTGGCGCGCGCTCTCGCCGCCGACCGGCAGCTAGGGCATGATGCCCGCTCAGACCCGAACTGAGAGGTTTGAGCCACGATGACCAAGATGCACCGCCAATCGCTGGTCGCTTACGGACAGCCGCTCTGCGAGACAGTCGTCGATTGCCCGGTGCCGCGCGGCAGCGAAGTGCTCGTACGAATCGAGCGTTGCGGCGTGTGCCATTCCGACTTGCACCTCCAGGACGGTTATTTTGAGCTCGGCGGCGACCGGCGGCTCGATATCACCAAGGATCGTCCGCTGCCGTTTACGCTCGGACACGAGATCGCAGGCGTCATCGAGAGCGCCGGCGATGAGGCCGTGGGCGCCACTGTTGGCCGCCGGGTCGCCATCTATCCGTGGATCGGCTGCGGCAGCTGCGCGATGTGCGAAACCGGCGAAGAGAATTTGTGCTCTAACCATCGCCACCTCGGCATAGCCGCCGATGGCGGCTTCGCCACCCACGTGGTCATTCCCCATCCGCGTTATCTGCTCGATTACGCGCCGCTATCGCCGGCGTTCGCGGGAGCCCTGACGTGCTCGGGCCTCACGGCCTATTCGGCGCTCAAACACCTCGGCAATCGGGCAGAACGCGGACCGGTGCTGCTCATCGGCCTCGGCGGCGTGGGCATGATGGGGCTTGCAATCGCGCGCGCGCTTTTCGGTGAACCGCCCATCGTCGCCGACATCGATGCCGAAAAGCGCAAAGCCGCCGTCGCGGCTGGCGCTGCTGCTGCCTACGACCCGTCCGATCCGCAAGCACGTCGCGACTTGATGAAAGCGACCGGCGGCCTCCTCGCCGTCTGCGATTTCGTCGGTTCGGAAAAATCGCTGCAGTTTGCGACCGGCGTGCTGGCGCGCAGCGGCAAGGTTGTGGTGACTGGCCTTCTTGGCGGCACCTTTTCGATTGCCGCCGCCATGATCGCCATCAAGGCAATGACTATCGAGGGCACACTCACCGGCACGCTCGCCGAAGCGCGTGAGCTTCTTGACCTCGCTCGCGGCGGCAAGATCGCACCGATCCCGACTCACGATCGGCCGCTCGCCCAGGCTCAGGCTGCACTCGATGATCTGCGTGCCGGCCGTGTCGTCGGGCGCACAGTGCTGACGATGAATTGATGACCGGTTCCCACTGCAGCGTATCCAAGCTCGGACCTTAGAGCTTCGCCTGCAGGCCGCGGACGAAATCAGACAGTCCGATCTGGCGCTCGCGCTTCAGTCGTTCGGCGCCGAGGATCGCGCGCACTTCGGCAAAGGCCAGGCGCTTGTCGGTGTTGACGATCACATAGTCGTATTCCGGCCAGTGGCTCATCTCGCCCGCGGCCTTCGCCATGCGCGCGCCGATGATCTCCTTGCTGTCCTGGGCGCGGCGGTGCAGCCGGCGTTCCAGCTCCCGTACACTCGGCGGCAGGATGAACACACTGACCAGATCGTCACGCGCCTTTTCGCGCAGCTGCTGGGTGCCCTGCCAGTCAATGTCGAACAGGACGTCGCGGCCCGCCCGCAGCGCTTCGAGCACGGGAAGCCGCGGCGTGCCGTAGTGGTGACCAAAAACTTCTGCCCATTCCAACAGGTCGCCTGACTTCACCATGGCGGTGAACCGGCCGGGTTCGATGAAGTGATAATCGCGGCCGTCGATTTCGGCGCGCCGCTTCGGTCGCGTAGTCACCGATATAGAAAGCTCGACGTTCCGGTCGGCCCGCAACAGCATGCGGGACAGCGTGGTCTTGCCCGCGCCGGAAGGCGACGACAAAACAAACATGAGGCCCCGGCGCGCGACTCCTTTTTGTTTTTTTCGATTTCGAGCGGCGCGCGGCATGGTTATTCGACGTTCTGCACCTGCTCGCGGAATTGCTCGACCGCGGCCTTCAGTTCCAGCCCGATATTGGTGAGTTCGACGTCATTGGCCTTGGCGCACAGCGTGTTGGCTTCGCGGTTAAGCTCCTGAGCGAGAAAATCAAGCCGGCGGCCGATCGCACCACCTTGCTCGATGAGCAACTGCGCCTGCGCCACATGCGCCGCCAAGCGGTCAAGCTCCTCGCGCACGTCGGCCTTGGTGGCGATCAGGATTGCTTCTTGATGCAAGCGGTCGGGATCGAAGCGATCGGATTGCGCCAATAGTGTCGCTACCTGTTCGGCGAGCCGGGCTCGGATCGCCTCCGGCTGCCGGCCGGGAACGAGTTCGGCGCGCTGGGCGAGCGCGGCAATCTCACCGAGCCGAGCCGCCAGCACACGAGCAAGGGCCGCGCCCTCATGGCGGCGCATCTCGGCAAGCGCAACGATCGCGTCAGCAAACCCGGCAGTGACCGCCACCTCGGCGCTACGCTTCTCCTCCTCACTTTCCTCGGCGTCGCTGATTTCGAGCACGCCTTTGAGGCTGAGCAAACCGTCGAGAGCGGGCGGCGACGCTTCGATCCGCCGCGCCACCTGCCGCGCCGCCGCCAAAATCGCTTCGAGCACCGCAGTGTTGACGTGGACCGCGGGCGTAGCGCCACTGCGCTCGACGGAGAGGCCTGCTTGGATCGATCCACGCGAGAGCGTCTCGGCAGCGCGTGAGCGGATCGACGACTCGACCGCGTCCCAGCCAGCTGGAAGCCGCAGCCGCAGATCGAGACCCTTGCCGTTGACCGCTTTGATTTCCCAGGCCCAGGCGTAGGAACCGCTGACGCCATGGGTGCGAGCAAAACCCGTCATGCTCGACAGCGCCATGGAATGCGGTCTCCGGCGGCGAATCCATCAAAAATTCGCGCCGAACTTAGCGACGGCCCCTCACGCTCACAAGAGAGATCACTGGGTCGTCTGCGAGCGATTGGGCTTGTGGCGGCCAGTGGCTGGCGTCGCTGCGGCTTGTGCCGGCGCCGCCGTTTCCGGTTCGGGAGCCGCCTGATTCTGTCCGGCCTGCAACTGCCGCAGCCGCAAAACGTTCTTCTGGTGCTGCTCGTAGCTTTCCGCAAAAGCGTGGCCGCCGGTGCCGTCGGCCACGAAGTAGAGCTCGCGTGTGCGTGCGGGATTGGCCGCGGCTTCGAGCGCGGCGCGGCCCGGATTGGCGATCGGGCCGGGAGGCAATCCATCTATCTGATAGGTATTGTACGGCGTCGGTTGATCGATCTCGCTCTTCAAGATCGGCCGCCCGAGCGTGCCCTTGCCGCCGACCAATCCATATATAATTGTCGGATCTGACTGCAGCCGCATTCTCTGTTTGAGGCGGTTCACGAACACCGCGCCGATGCGCGTGCGCTCGTCCGGCTTGCCGGTTTCCTTCTCGATCAGCGAAGCAAGGATCACCATCTGCTCGGGCGTCTTGAGCGGAAGATCGGGAGAGCGGCGCTCCCAGATTTCCGCCACCAATCGCTGCTGCGCATGCTGCATGTGCTGGATCAACTGCGAACGCGACATTCCACGTGTGAAATTATAGGTGTCCGGCAGCATCGATCCTTCCGCAGGAATCTCATTGATATTCCCTGACAACACGTCATCGTCCATCAATCGCTGAACAATCTGCTCCGAGGTCAGGCCTTCGGGGATGCTGATCTGGTGCATCACCACCTTGCCTTCGCTCATGGTGGCGACCACATCGCTCAGGCTGGCATGGGCCTTGAATTCGTATTCGCCGGCCTTGAGCCCCTCACGCGATTTCAGCAGAAGCGCACCGATGGCAAAAATCCGAGGCTGGTCGATGACGCCTTCGCGCGCCAGCACTTCGCTGATGTCGCGGATGCCGGCGCCGCGTGGGATGTTGACGACGCGGTCTTCCTGCAATGGCCCGGGCGCCGCGAAACGCTGCTTGCCAACGTAACCCACGTAGCCGGCGGCGACCGCGACGATAAGAAAAATGCTGATGACCGCATTGCCGACGATCACCAGCGGATGACGCGCGCGCGTAGAGCGCCGGGTCGGCACCTCGACCCTGTCGGGCTCCAGCACCTCGCGGGGGCTACGCGGCGGAATGCGCTTAACCTCGGGAGCGTCTAGCGTCATCGACGCCCGCCCCGATAGCTGCGGATAAGGATCGCCGGCACCGTGTACCGCTCTTGGACCCGATCTCGCGTCCGGCAGCGGGGCACGAGCGGGCGAAAGCGGATGGGGATCGTCAACGTCGCGCGCTGATCTTGGACCTCGTCTCCCATCCGGCAGCGGTGCGCGGGCGGCCAGAGGCGGATGCGGCTCGTGAACACCCTGAGGGGATCTTTGATCTCTTCTCGCGTCCGGGAGCGGAGCACGTGCGGGCCGAGATGATGCGGCCGGCGGTGACAGAGCTGGTGGCGGCCGGACGGGTCGTAGCGGAGGCGCCGGGCGCGGAGCGGGGTTAGATGTCGGCGCCCGTTGGCGCGCCGTTGAAGGAGAAAAAGAGCTGCTGCCCGTTCCATTGGTCAGCCGCTCAGGCCCGCCGGTGCGCGGCGAGGGCGCGTTGCGCCACCTCGGCTCTGCCTGGGGGGCAGCACGCGGCCGCGGCGCACGTGGGCGCGGGGCGCCACGCTCGCCGTCGTCGGGCGGTACGCCGAAGTCCGTCACCGCCGAATATCCTGGTTTGTGAGGTAGATGGCCGACAACGCTGAGCCCCGTCTCGCGTCAACGAATGCTCGCACATTCTACCGCGTCTGCCCAGCGAAACGACCATGGATACTCACACTTGTGGATTGTTGCCGAGTACCGAGCAAATATGGCGCAAGGGTGATTGGACCCTACGCGTCCATGCGGCGGAGGACCAGGCTGGCATTAGTGCCGCCGAAGCCGAAGGAATTCGACAAGGCGATGTTTACCGGACGTTCGCGCGCCTGGTGCGGCACGAGATCGATGGCAGTGGCGACCGAAGGATTGTCGAGATTGATCGTCGGCGGCACAACCTGATCGCGAATTGCGAGCAAACAGAATATCGCTTCAACCGTGCCTGCCGCACCGAGCGAGTGGCCGATCGATGATTTGGTCGAAGACATGGAAATATGCCCCGCGGCGTTGCCGACGAGCCGCTCAACGGCCTTCAACTCGATTTCATCACCGAGCGGCGTCGAAGTGCCATGGGCATTTATGTAGTCGATCTGCTCGGGTGAAATGCCGGCTCGGCGCATCGCCGCCTGCATGCACCGATAGGCACCGTCACCATCCTCGGCCGGCGCGGTGATGTGATAGGCATCGCCGGACAGGCCGTAGCCGATGAGTTCGCCGTACATACGGGCGCCGCGCCGCTTCGCGTGCTCGTACTCTTCGAGCACGACGGCGCCGGCGCCCTCGGCCAGCACGAAGCCGTCACGGTCGCGGTCATAAGGCCGCGAAGCGCGTTCGGGCGCGTCGTTGAAACCGGTCGACAAGGCGCGGCACGCGGCAAAGCCGGCGACCGAGATGCGGTTGATCGGCGATTCCGTTCCGCCGGCCACCATGACGTCGGCATCACCAAGCGCAACGAGTCTGCCGGCGTCGCCGATGGCGTGCGCACCAGTTGAACAGGCCGTGACCACCGCATGGTTAGGACCTTTCAACGAGTGCGCGATCGAGACGTAGCCGGAGGCGAGATTGATGATCCGACCCGGGATGAAGAATGGTGACACCCGCCGAGGGCCTCGGTCGCGTAGCAGGATTGCCGTTTCAGCGATACCTTCGACGCCGCCAATCCCCGCACCGATGAGCACTCCGCTCGTTATCTGCTCCTCGTACTGCCGCGGGTGCCAGCCGGCGTCGTCGAGAGCCTGGGTCGCCGCGCACATGGCGTAGACGATGAAATCGTCAACCTTGCGCTGCTCCTTCGGCTCCATCCACTGATCGGGATTGAACGTTCCGTTGGAGCCGTCACCGAGCGGAATCTGGCCGGCGATCTGACTCGATATATCAGAGACCTCAAACTTCTCGATGCGCTTGATGCCACTCTCGGCGGCGAGAAGGCGCCGCCAAGTCGGTTCAACACCGCAGCCAAGCGGCGTCACCATGCCAAGTCCCGTGACGACGACGCGTCTCATGATCGGCACCGGGCTGCGCTACACAGATTGGACGCGATGCTACCGTGGCGCAATCCGCGCGCCCAGCATCGGAGCGCAACACGGCTCTCCGCACATCGGACTGTGCGGACGTCACACGCGCGCGCGTGGTTGATGCAATTCAAGGCTGGAGGAGGACGATCAACTTTCGGTTTAACTCTTGGCGTTCTTTTCCAGAAACTTTACGGCGTCGCCGACGGTCAAAATCGTCTCCGCCGTGTCGTCAGGAATTTCACAATTGAATTCCTCTTCGAACGCCATAACGAGCTCGACGGTATCAAGACTGTCTGCACCGAGATCTTCGATAAAGCTGGCGTTTTCCGTTACCTTGTCGGGGTCGACGCCCAGATTGTCCACGACGATCTTCTTCACCCGCTCGCCAATATCACTCATCTTCCAACCTCATCTTTCAACGCGACCCAATTGAATGAGTCTGGACTCGTCGTCGGCGACGGCCGCAGGTCGACACCGATCAGAGGCGGATATTTGTTGCCCCGCTCTCCGGCTCCCCTGATTCCCCCAGCCTGATCGAGGTTCGGTTACCACACTTCCCCCACGTTGACCAGCATAGCGGCGAGCCGCTTTCGCTTACCCTATCGCCTTCAAATCATAGCCATTCCGCCGTTTACATGAAGCGTCTGACCAGTCACATAGGCGGCCTCGTTGGAGGCCAGGAACGCGACTCCGGCAGCGACCTCTTCGGGTGTTCCGGCGCGGCTCGCCGGAATTTTTGACAGGATGATTTCGCGTTGCTTGTCATTGAGCTTGTCGGTCATCGGTGTCACGATGAATCCTGGCGCGACGCAATTGGCGGTGACGCCGCGCTTGGCATATTCCAACGCGATCGCTTTGATCATGCCGGCGATGCCAGCTTTCGCCGCCACATAGTTCGCCTGCCCCGGGTTTCCGGTCGTACCGACCACCGAGGTGATGGCGATGATGCGTCCGAAGCGCCGGCGCATCATGCCGCGCACCGCGGCGCGGGAGAGCCGGAACGTGGCGCCAAGATTGATCGCGATCACCTGATCCCAATCCTCATCGCGCAACTGTACAAGGAGATTGTCGCGCGCCACGCCCGCATTGGCGACAAGGATGTCGAGTTGCCCCATCGCTTCCTCGGCCCGCGGCACCAATGCTTCCGTCTCCGCCGCATCAGCGAGATTGCCAGGCAGCACGTGAACGCGTCCGCCAAGGTCGGAGGCGAGCCGATCGAGTACTTCGCGCCTGGTGCCGGAAATGCCGACGGTCGCGCCCTGAGCGTGAAGCGTGCGCGCGATGCTGCCGCCAATGGGGCCAGTTGCCCCGGTGATCAGCGCCGTCTTTCCGGTGAGATCAAACATGGTCTTTCCTCAACAGTGCTCGCGCGCGAAAGTCGGATCAGGCGCGCGCGGCCTTGAACCGAGCAATATCATCCGGCGTTCCGATTGCTGACGCCTCAGCTCCCTCGGCGATGCGTTTGATCAATCCCGTGAGCACACGGCCGGCCCCGATCTCGTAAAATGTCGTCACGCCAGCTTGCGCCATATAGAGGACCGACTCGCGCCAGCGAACCATACCGGTCACCTGCTCGATAAGACTTGAGACGATCTCGGCAGGCTCTGTGACGGGGCGCGCCAAGACGTTGGCGACCAAAGGCACGCGAGGCGGTTTGACGGTGACCTTCGCCAATGCCTCGGCCATGGCATGCGCGGCCGGGCTCATGAGGGAACAATGGAAGGGAGCGGATACGGGCAACATCATCGCTCGTTTCACGCCGCGATCTTTGGCGATTTCAACCGCTCGCTCGACTGCTTGCTTCGCGCCCGACAGAACTACCTGGCCGCCGCCATTATCATTTGCGGCGGCACAGATACCGACAGTTGCGGCCTCGGCCGCAATGGATTTCACATCGGCGAAGTCGACGCCGACCAGCGCCGCCATGGCGCCGGCGCCTACCGGCACGGCCTTCTGCATGGCGCGCCCGCGCACGCGCAGCAGCCGTGCCGCATCGGCAATTGAAAGGGACCCAGCCGCCGCGAGCGCCGAGTATTCGCCGAGCGAGTGGCCGGCGACAAAGGCCGCATCGCGAGCGAGATCGACACCGGCTTCGCCTTCGAGCACGCGCATCACCGCAAGCGACACCGCCATCAGCGCCGGCTGGGCATTCTCGGTGAGGACCAGGGTTTCGGCGGGGCCATTCCAGATTGTGTCGCTGAGACGCTCGCCCAGCGCCGCATCGACCTCTTCAAACACCTGCTGTGCGGGCACGAAGGTTTCGGCCAAAGCCTTGCCCATGCCGACCGACTGACTTCCCTGACCGGGAAAGACGAACGCAACCGTCATTGACCCACGCCCCGTGAGAGGCGCGAAAGATACCGCGATCTCGACCCTGTCAAGGTCGCCAAGGCTGTCCAGCTTGCGTTTCGCCGCGGTCCGCGTATATGTCCGCTTTCCGCTCGTCCCCGGCCGGGGGCTGAACGGACGGCCGCGTGAAAATACGAGCGCGGTAGGACCCTCGGGTCCGGCGTCCGGTGTTCCCGCCTTCAGAGCATTCGAGCCTTTCCCGAAGGGTTCGAGGGGCTTAGCGCCAGCGGCGAGCATGGCAACTGAGGAAAGGGCATTCATGCCTCTCTACGAGCACGTCTACCTTGCGCGCCAGGACGCCAGCACGCAGCAGGTGGAGGAATTGACCACGCAATTGAAGGGCGTCGTCGAGGGCCTCGGCGGAACCGTCGCCAAGACGGAATATTGGGGCGTGAAGTCCCTGTCGTATCGCCTACGCAAGAACCGCAAGGCCCACTTCACCCTGATGAACATCGATGCGCCGCCGCCGGCGATCAATGAGATTGAGCGGCTGGAGCGGCTCAACGAAGAGGTTTTGCGCTACTTGACCATACGGGTCGAGGAGCATGAGGCGGGTCCATCCGCCATGATGCGCCGGGCAGAGCGCGATCGCGACCGTGAGGAGCGCCGCGGCGACCGATTTGATCGCGGAGACCGGTTTGACCGCGGCGATCGTGGAGATCGTGATCGCGGTGACCGCGGCGATCGCCCGCCACGCGATCGCGAGCGGCGCCCGCGAGACGAATCTTCTGACGAAGCCGATACGGGGACGGAGGAATAGTCATGGCAATGTCCCCCCAAGGCGCTGGCGGACGCCGACCATTCTTCCGCCGCCGCAAAAGCTGCCCGTTCTCGAGCCCGAACTCACCGAAGATCGACTACAAGGACGTGAAGCTGTTGCAGCGGTTTGTCTCGGAGCGTGGGAAAATCGTGCCGAGCCGCATCACCGCGGTATCAGCCAAGAAGCAACGCGAGCTCGCCCAGGCCATCAAGCGTGCGCGTTTCCTTGGGCTGTTGCCCTATGTGATCCGCTGATCCGCGAAGGAGAAGCAGAATGGAAGTAATCCTGCTCGAACGCGTTGCCCGACTGGGCCAGATGGGCGACGTGGTGCGCGTCAAGGATGGCTTTGCTCGCAACTTCCTCTTGCCGCGCGGCAAAGCTTTGCGCGCCACGGAGGAAAACCGCACGCGCTTTGAGACCATGAAGAGCGAACTGCAGGCCCGCTCGCAAGCGCTCAAAGGCGAAGCGGCGGGCGTTGCCGATAAAATCAACGGCAAGAGCTTCACGGTGTTGCGTCAAGCTTCCGAAGCTGGCCAACTCTTCGGCTCTGTGTCACCGCGCGATTTGGTGCGTCTCATCACCGAGGCTGGCTACAGCCTCAACCGCAACCAGATCACGCTCAATACGCCGATTAAGACGATCGGCCGGCACACGGTTCCGCTATCGCTGCATCCTGAGATCGAGACCTCGATCACGGTTGTGGTCGCCCGCAACAACGATGAGGCGGAGCGCATCAAGCGCGGCGAGGATATAACGCAGTTGCGCGAGGAACCAAGCGAAGCAGAGGCTGCCGCGCTTGAGGCAGAAAAGTTCTTCGAACCTGAGGCCGCCGAGTCCCGGCGCGCGCGCGCCGGCGAAGAGGCGCCAGAAACTGCTCCAGCGACCGAGACGAACTAATCAGGAATATTGTCGCGCGGCACGGGGGCTTCGGCGCCCGGCTGTGATTGCGCGGGCTCGACGGCCGCAGCGCTCGGAGGCGGGCTGGGCGTCACCGGCGGGCTCGGCGCAACCATGACCGTCACAGGCTTGGACGGAGCGGGCGGCGGAGTTTGGCCGCGCGTACGCGCCGCGGCGCCAGTGTTCGGCTCGCGCCGGCCGGGCACTGGCTTTCCGGGTTCGCCGACCGCGGTCTGCTGTTGCTCCCCATTGGGCTTTGCGGCTGTGGTGGAAGACCGCTGCGATTTTGGCCCTGTCCCCTGCTCGTCCGGCTTGACCGCTGAGTCAGGCTTAGCAGCGACATCTGGCTTTGCCGGGCGCTTGGGCTCGCGGTCCTTCGGTTCTCGATCCTTAGGCTCCCGATCCTTAGGCTCCTCGGCCGACGCACTGGTTGTATCGGGTTTTAGCTTCGGCGCGTGGGTTGGGGCTGGAGTTCCAATCCCACCGCCGCCTCCCAGCACGTAAGCCGCCAGTTGAGCGGCCTCCCTAGAGCTCGACGTGTAATGCTCGGTCAGGAAGGATGTCAGGGCCGAGGCGCTCCGGCCGTTGGCCAGCCCGCGCATCGATTTGTGGCAGGCTGCGCAATCGCTGTCGTAAATCTGCGCCGGCGCCTTCCCTTGATCGATATTGACCTGGGCGTGGGCGGCCGGTGGAGCCAGGACCGCAAGCATAATCATTGCGGGCACAAAACGCCTGGCCACCGCTATCTCCTCAAGCCCCCGCGATCGGCCCCATCATTACCCGAAAACCACCGGAATGCGAGCGCGACATGCCAGCCCTTCGTTAGGGCAGCAAACTCTCATTGCTCGTTAAGGATGATTTTGTTTTAATAACGGCAGGCAACCAGACCCGCT
>JASHVC010000265.1 GCA_030039655.1 Xanthobacteraceae bacterium
GTTCCCGGATTGCGCTTCGCTTCATCCGGGCTACTGGCTACTGCTGGCACGCTTCTTGCGATATCATCGCCGCTATGCCGGCAGCCGCAAAACTTCAACTCGACCAAGTGAGCATGACGTTCCGGACGCCGTCTGGCGCCTTCCAGGCGCTGGCGCCCGTGACCTTGCCGATCGCACCGGGGCGCTTTGTCAGCCTGATCGGCCCATCCGGCTGCGGCAAGAGCACGATCTTCAACATCGTCGCCGGGCTGCTGCAGCCGAGCGGCGGCCGGGTATTGATCGACGGCATCGATTCCACCGGCAGCATCGGCCGCGTCGGCTACATGCTGCAAAAGGACTTGCTGCTGCCCTGGCGCAACGTGCTCCACAACGTCATCCTCGGCATGGAGGTCCAGGGCGTGTCGCTGGGTGAAGCGCGCGAACGCGCACTGCCGCTGCTGCACCGCTACGGGCTTGCCGGCTTCGAGCATTCATATCCCAATGCACTCTCGGGCGGCATGCGCCAGCGCGCCGCGCTCTTGCGCACGCTGTTGTTTGATACCGACGTGATCCTGCTTGACGAGCCGTTCGGCGCGCTCGACGCGCAGACCAAGCTGCACATGCAGGAATGGCTGCTCGGCCTGTGGGCCGATTTCGGCAAGACGGTGGTGTTCGTCACCCACGACGTTGAGGAAGCGATCTATCTCTCCGACGAAGTGCACGTGATGGCCACGCGCCCCGGCCGCATCGTCGAGGCCATCACCGTGCCGATTGCGCGGCCGCGCCAGCGCCATGTAACGCTGACGCCGGAATTCATTGCCATCAAAGAACGCTGCCTGGAGCTTTTGATGGCCGATCACAATGCGTCGCTCGACGAGGCGGCCTGAGATGGCGATTGCTGCATGACGGTGCAGGAAACCTCCCGCGTCGGCGCCAGTCTCGAACTCGCGCCACAGCAAGCGGCGGCGCCGAGCCGGCCCGTGAAGGCCGCGCGTCGTTTGCCGGTGCAGAAGGACTGGCCGCTCTGGGCTATCGTCGCTGTGCAGATCGGCATTCTGTTTGGCGCCATCGCACTCTGGCAGGTGGCCGCGGACCTTGGCTGGATCGACGGATTTTTTTGGTCGAAGCCGAGCGCGATCTACGACACCCTGATTAAATTCTTCACCGAAGGCGACGCCTGGACCGATATCGGCTTCACCTTCCGTTCGACCATCTTCGGCTTTTTGCTCGGCACGACCTGCGGCTCGCTGTTGGGCCTGTCGTTCTGGTGGTCGCGCAACTATGCGGCCATCGTGCAACCTTACGTCATCTGTTTCGAGTCACTACCGAAGCTGGCGCTGGCGCCGCTGGTGATCCTGGTGTTCGGCATGGGGCTCGCCTCCAAGGTCGCCATCGCCACGGCGCTTACCTTGGTGGTATCGACGCTCACTGCGTACGCGGGCGTGAAAGCTCTCGATAGCGACAGCGAGAAATTGTTTTACTCGCTCGGCGCCACGCGCTGGCAGGTGTTTCGCAAGCTTGTCGTCCCGTTCTGTCTGCCCTGGATCATTTCGGTGCTGCGCGTGAATATCGGGCTCGCGCTTACCGGTGCGATCGTCGGTGAATTCATCGCCTCGCAGCACGGGCTCGGCCGCGCCATTCTGTACGCCGGAAATACCTACGATATCGCGCTGGTCTGGGTCGCCGTCCTGGTTCTCTCGACGCTTGCGATGGTGATGTACGTGACGATCTCCTGGCTGGAACGGATTTTGCGTAAAGGCATGAAGCAATAGACGGCGCAACGCGCCATAGGAGCACCCACCATGGTCAACCGAAAACTCAGCAGACGAAAGCTTTTGGCGTCGACGGCAGCGGCGAGCGCCGCGCTCATCGCGCGGCCGATGATCGCGCGCGCGGAAACCAAAGAGGTGCTGATCGCCGAGCCGGTTCACGGTACCGGTTATCTGCCGCTCTATATCGGCATGGCGAAAAATCAGTTCGAAGACGTCACGGTCAAGATCGTGACCATCGAGACCGGCGCTGGCCACACCAACGCCGTGCTCTCCGGCCAAGCCTTCGCGTTCATCGGCGGGCCGGAGCATTGCGCCTACGCCAAGGCGAAAGGCGCCGAGCTGCGCTGCGTGGTCAACTGCGTGGACCGGGGCAACGTGTATTTCAGCGCCGCCACGGGAATGGAGCCCACCAACACCGATTGGGCCAGCTACTTCAAGGGCAAGACGGTTGCCACCAGCGGCTACGGCGGGACGCCGAACTCGATCACGCGCTACCTGCTGAAGAAATGGAATCTCGACGCCAAGCAGGATGTAACGCTGGTGGAAACCGCCAACTCGGCGATATTGCCCGCCGTGAAGGCCAAGCAAGCGCAGATCGGCTGTTCGACCGAGCCGTTTATCACGCAAGGCATCCGCACCGGCGTATGGGGCGAGCCGTTCATCAACATTCCGAAGATGCTCGGCCCCTACGCCTACTCGACCTTCAATGTGCGCCTCGACACGATCCAAAAGGACCCGGGCCTGGTCAACGCCTTCGTGCGCGGCATGATGAAGTCGCTGAAGTTCGTCGCCGACAACCACGACGAGTCCGCCGACATCGCCAAGAAGCAATTCCCCACCATGGCGCTCGACGACCTCAAGGCGACGCTAGACCGGTCGTTTGCCGACGAGATGTGGAGCAAGGATGGCGTCGTCAGCCGCCCGGCCTGGGATACCGCGAAAGCCGTGGTCATGGGCGCCGGCATTCTCACGGTGGACGTCAAATACGACGAGATCATCGACATGAGCTTCGTCGATAAGCTCAAGGCGAATTTGTAGGCGAACGGAGTATGGAGTTTGATTCTGACAGGCCGGAGGCCCCTCACCCCATCCCTCTCCCCGCTGGGGAGAGGGATGAGCTAGCCGCTTGCTCGTGGCTCGGGCCTCGCGGCCAAAGAATACAACGAGACGCTTGCTACTCCCTCGCCCCGTAGGGGAGAGGGATGGGGTGAGGGGGTTCGGGACTAGCGACTTAATCTCAATCTATGAAACTGGTACAGTGCGTCTCCAATCAACCCGCAAAAAGAGCAAATCATGTCCGAACCTGTTTGGAACCAATTTCTGACCGAGCGTGACAAGGCGGTCTTCAACACCTCCGGGTACGGTGCGCGCGGCGGCTTCGGCAAGCGGCCGGCGCTGCTCATCATCGACGTGAACTGGGCATTCTGCGGCGACCGTCCGGAGCCGATCCTCGAATCGATCAAACGCTGGCGTAACTCGTGCGGCGAGGACGCCTGGGTGGCCCTGCCCTACATTCGCTCGCTGATCGACAAATGCCACGAGAAGGGTGTGCCGGTGCTCTACACCACCGGCGTACGCCGCGAAGACAATTGGGATTCCGGTTCCTGGGCTTGGAAGAATTCGCGCAACGAGGAAGATCGGCAGATCATCGTGACCAATCTCGATGGCAACGAGATCGTCACTCCGATCGCACCGGCGCCGCAGGACATCGTCGTGCTCAAGCAAAAGCCCTCGGGCTTCTTCGGCACCAACATGGCGAGCTATCTGACGTTGCTCGGCTGCGACAGCCTGATCGTCACCGGCACGACCACGTCGGGCTGCGTGCGCGCCACCGTGCTCGATGCTTTCAGCCTCAACTACCGCATCGCGCTCGCCGAGGAAGGCTGCTTCGACCGCTCGCAGGCGAGCCATGCCATCAATCTGTGCGACATGAACGCCAAATATGCCGACGTGGTGAAGACGTCGGAGGTCCTCACCTTCCTCGACAAGCTGCCGAGCGGCATGTTCGACCTGCCGAAAGGCAAGCCGGCGTCGCAATCGGAGCCGAAGCAAAAGCGCGCGGCGAATTATTGAGCTTTGATGAAGCGTGCCTGTGAGATCAAGCCTGCGGGGGCGTGGAACGAGACGAGCGCGGTGGACAGCATCGCGCTCGATGCGCACGAGCGTCATCGCCGCCGCATCGTGCTGACCACCGCACGCGGCACCAGGATTTTACTCGATCTGCCCCAGGCCATCGCGTTGCGCGACGGTGATGGGCTTTTGCTTGATGACGGCGCCATCGTGCGCGTTGCCGGGCGGCCGGAGCCGCTTGTCGAAATCGCGGCGGCCAACGCGTCCGAACTCGCCCGTCTCGCCTGGCACATCGGCAATCGTCACATCGACGTGCAGATTGCGGGCGATCGGCTCCGCATCCGCCGTGACCATGTGATCGAGGACATGCTGCGCGGGCTCGGCGCACGCCTCACGCCGATCGAGGCGCCGTTCGAGCCGGAAGGCGGCGCCTACGCGCATCAGCACTATGACGACGACCATTTCTAAGGGACGCTCACAGAAGTCGCGGGCCCTCTTGCGCTCGTCCCCGCGCAAGCGGGGACCCAGTAAGCTGGATTCCCGCTTACGCGGGAATGAGCGAAAGGAACTGAAGGCCGCCAAAAAAGATATTTCATCTGACGCCCCTGCCCTATACCGGCTGATGGCGTGGCTGTCGCCCGCCTACCCGGTCGGCGCCTTCTCCTACTCGAGCGGTCTCGAATGGGCGGTCGAAGCCGGTGACATCGCAAACGCCGAGACGCTACGCCGATGGCTCGCCGTGATGCTCGGCGAAGGCAGCGGGTTTTGCGATGCCGTGTTTTTTGTTCATGCCCACAAGGCAAGCGCCGCGAAGGACGGCGCGGCGTTGCGCGTCGTCGCCGAACTCGCCGCGGTCTTCGTCCCCTCCAAGGAGCGGCTCCTGGAAACGACAGCGCAAGGCCGCGCGTTCGTCGAGGCAACGCGCGCGGCTTGGCCGTGCGCGGCGCTGGATGACCTGGAGGCCGTCTGGCAGGGGCCGGTTGCGCTACCCGTTGCAGTCGGCGTTGCGTGCGCCGGGCATGGCATCCCTTGCGAACCGGCACTGCGGGCGTTTCTACAGGCGCTGACGGCGAACTGGATTTCCGCCGGCGTGCGGCTCATTCCACTCGGCCAGACCGATGGCCAGCGTGTCCTCGCTGCGCTCGAGCCGGATGTGGCCGCAGCCGCCCAGCGCGCGCTTACCACGCCGCTCGACCAGGCCGGCTCTTGCGCATTTCGCGCCGACATCGCCAGCATGCGGCACGAGACTCAGTACACCCGGCTGTTTCGAACATGAGCGCGGCACACCACGGACCCTTGCGGGTCGGCATCGGCGGCCCAGTCGGCTCCGGCAAGACGGCGCTGATGGATGCACTCTGCAAGCGGCTGCGCGACCACTATCAGATCGCCGCGATCACCAACGACATCTACACCAAATGGGATGCCGAATATCTGGTGCGTTCGGGCGCGCTGGCGCCGGAACGCATCGCCGGCGTCGAGACTGGCGGCTGTCCGCACACCGCGATCCGTGAGGATGCGTCGGCCAACCTCGCCGCGGTGGCCGACATGCGCAAGAAGTTTCCCGGCCTCGATCTCGTGCTCATCGAGTCAGGCGGCGACAATCTCGCCGCAACATTTTCACCGGAGCTGGCCGACTTGACCATCTACGTTATCGATGTGGCTGGCGGCGAGAAAATCCCCACCAAAGGCGGACCCGGCATTACCCGTTCAGACCTGCTGGTGATCAACAAGATCGACCTCGCGCCCCATGTTGGGGCCTCACTGCAAAACATGGAGCGCGAGACAAAGCGCATGCGCGGCGGGCGCCCGTTCGTCTTCACCAACATGCGCGCCGGCAAAGGCATCGACGACATCGCGCGCTTCATCGAGCAGAAGGGCGGCCTGACAGTTTGAATCGTCATTGCCGGGCTTGACCCGGCAATCCATCGGGCCGTGACGCTGTATGGATGCCCGGGTCAAGCCCGGGCATGACGCATTGCGAGGATTACGCCCTCCCCGTCAGCTTCTGCGCCGCCGCGAGGTGCCCGTAGCTCTGCACGGGCGCGCACATGAGGAAGCGGTAGCCTTCTTTGACGATGCGCTCGGCGTTGCTTGCTTCGACATGCGGATGACCGACCACGACGTTGTGCTTCTTGCAGGTGTCGACGATGCGCTTCATCCATTCCAACACGGTCTTGTGCTCGTACTGCCGCGGATAGCCGAGCTCCTGCGATAGATCACCCTCACCGATCAGGACGCAGCCGATGCCAGGGACGTTCTTGAGCATGTCGTCGAGATTTTCGACGCCGCGCGTGTCTTCAATCTGCAGGATGCAAAATATCTCGCCCTGCGGATTGAGCGGCCAGACGTCGGCCTTCTGATAGTATTCCTGCTGGCCAAGACCCCAATAGCGTGCCGCCGTAGTCGGCCCGTCGCCGCGAATCCCAGGAGGCGCGTAGTGAGCGGCACTCTTCAGCCGCGGATAACGACAGGCGCCGACCGCGTTGGCGGCTTCCTCGACCGTCGAAATATGCGGAAAAACGATGCCGTAGCAGCCGATGTCGAGCGCCTGCTTGGCCTGCCATTGCGCCATCTCGACACCGT
>JASHVC010000266.1 GCA_030039655.1 Xanthobacteraceae bacterium
ATCCCTGCAAGCTGGACCGGCGATCTGCTCATTTGCGTCGCTCTTCGCTTCAAAACAGTGTAATCATCCGGGCGCATATAGACGACGAGCCTATGCTCGTTGGGTGGAGAAAAACTCGGCACCAAACTAGGGCGCCCTCGCCGCGACAGCCGAATCTTGAGCTGGCAGCATTTGACGCGCACGCTCGCGGGCGTCGAACCGATTGCGCCAGCGATTTCCGCAGCCGTTTTTCCCTGGCTGGCCAGTTCACGAACGACTTTGACGGCCGCCGCAGTAAATACACGACGAGGCATTTCGAACTCACCACTCCACTGCGGGGATATCACAAGTTGAGTGTTCACAAACGCAACTTTCCGAGCGCAAAATGTTAATTGTTAGGAAAGGCAGCCCAACCGGGACTAGCGGACTCAAAGGGCACCAACTTTAATATTAATCTCATTCGACTGCGCTGAATTGCTGATCGCTGCGGGCATTGCAGTCGAAATTGTCTCAAACGTACAGCGCCTGGCCACGACCGTGAAGACGACTTTCCGCGACGTCTCAACCGCCCTTAAGTAAAGCAACAATTGGCGCCAACGCACCGTGCGATCAGGCCGTCGCTGCGAATACTCCACGACCCAGCGGCGGCGCGCCGCGCGTCAAACGACCGCGCCGGCAGACGGTTTAGTTTGTCTATCGTAGAGATGCACGCGGGCACACCTGCCCTGGTCGTGCAATTCCCGGTAAGACTGAGCCCCGGCTTTTCTCATCTCCTGTGCCGGGGCTTTCTTTATGCACCGGCAATCCACAGCGACAATGGCGGCATTTTCAACTTATGGGGTTTGGACCTACGCTAGTTTCGCCTAGGCAAAAAGGCGGCGCGACTGGTCGATAACCTAGGCTTTCCATCCGACGAGTCGCGCCGCCGCCACTTGGCTTTGAGCGCATAGTCCGAACCATGACGGCCGACGAACTGCAAACACTGCTTCAAGCCCGCGGCATCGAGTTTACCGTCAAAAAGATCCCGCACGGGCGACAGTTTCGCCTGTCAGATGGCGCAATTGCCAGTGTTTATGCGCGCGGAAAAGTCGTGTGGCAGGGCAAGACGACCGATGCAGCGCTCGAGTTGAAGGAACTCTGTCCTGCGCCAGAACCGCAGCAGGCCGTCGCCGCGTCCGAAGGCCACCTGGGTAGCCAATTGCGGAAAGCGGGCTACCCGATAGACACCAAAAATTTGAGAGGTGACGACGAATGGCTGTCACGGATTGCGACTATCTTCGGGAACGCTGTTAAGCAAGCGCGCGATTTCCGCGAATTAAAAATAGACGAAGAGATGACCGTGGACGCGCACATCGATCACGTGCACATTTTGGTAGGTGGTCGCTCGAAAGTACTGTTCAATGTCAACGCTGATGGACCAATTTGTGGGCCGATCCTCGGATTTCAGGACACAACAAAGCTCGGCTCGATCAACGATGCTGGGGTTGAACTCAGCATCGCTTGGGCAATTAAGAACGAGTTGCTTGATCAAATTAAATGGCGATCCGAACACTGAAGCCACAGTCCGTCACGGCGGCGCGCTCGCTGTCCACTCGGCGTTTATTGAAGCCCATGCCCGAAGCGAACCGGCGAGGCTCCATTGTCAAACTCGGGACCGCTCAAGAGCGAATCTGGAATTAGTAGCCGCAAGCCGTACTCCGTTTGGATCGGCCAAGTGCTGTGCTTGGTCGTTCCGCCGGCGATATGGTTTGCGCCTCTCGATCTGACTGCTGAGGTCAAGCACGGCTTTGCTATTCTGGCGTTCATGGTGATCGCGTGGATCACCGAGGCGACCGAGTTCGCGCTAGCTGGCTTCATCGGCTGCTTTCTTTTTTGGGCGCTCGGCGTCGCGAAGTTCGATCTCGCCTTCAGCGGCTTTGCCGATGCGACAGCCTGGTTCCTGTTCGCGGCGATGCTCATCGGACTGGTAGCGAGCACATCTGGGCTCGCCCGTCGGTTGGCCTATACGGTCATGCTTCACGTTGGCGTCACCTACCCGCGCATCCTGTTCGGCCTTATCGCCACCGACTTCCTTTTGACCTTCATCGTGCCATCCGGTCTGGCCCGGGTCGTCATTTTGGCTTCGATTGCGCTTGCCCTGGTGGAGGCGTTCCACGCCGAACGCGGCAGCAATATCGCGCGCGGCATGTTTCTCGTCCTGACCTACACGGGCAACATCTTCGACAAAATGATTTTAGCGGGAGCTGGCTCGATCACCGCCGCAGGCCAGATGCAAAAGTTCGGTGGGGTCGAAGTGCTGTATGGCGTCTGGCTACTCGCCTTCCTGCCTTGCAGCATCATCACGGTACTGGCGGCTTGGAGACTAACGCTGTGGCTGTACCCACCCGAACAGTCCGGCTTGAGCCATGGTCGAGAATATTTCCAGGGGGAACTCGACAAGATGGGGCCGTGGTCGGTCCGCGAAACCAAGGCGGCGATCCTCGTCGGCTGCGCCATTTTGCTATGGGTCACAGACTTCTTACATCACATCCCGCCTACGATGGTGGCGCTGGGTATTGGACTTGCGGCGACCCTGCCACACATTGGCATTCTCCAAGCCGAAGACGTGCGCCGGCTCAATTACATGCCGGTGTTCTTCGTCGCCGAAGCGGTGAGCATGGGTAACGTGCTCGAGGCGACTAAGGGGCTTGATGTGCTCACCAACGGCGTATTTCACTGGATACAACCATTGCTGACGAACATTTTCAGCATCACCGCGGTGTTCTACTGGGCGGCGTTCCTCTATCATTTCCTGTTGGCAAGCGAAATTTCCATGCTCGGCACGTCTATCCCGCTAGTGATGGAATACGCCAAGACCCACGCGCTCAATCCGTTGCAACTTGGGTTGATCTGGTCGTTTGCCGCCGGCGGGAAGCTGTTCGCCTATCAGTCCGGCGTCCTGATCGTGGGCTATTCCTACGGTTATTTCGAAGCGCGTGATCTAATCCGCATGGGTGCTTGGCTCACGGTGATCGAGTTTGTAATTCTGATGGTGCTCGTGCCGTTCTACTGGCCACTTATCGGCATACACTAAGCTTCAGCACGAGCCACAAATATGTAAGCCGCAGTTCAGTCCTGAACTGTTTCGGTCGCTATCGGAGTGAAGCGGACGATCGATCAGACCGACGCGACGTCGCATTTTGACCCCAAGATTTGTTGCAGTGCCACTTGGCGGTGCGGCCAATCGGGTACAGCTACCTTCTCCACCAATCCTGGTTTCAAATCGATCGAAAAATCACCGACTGCGAACGTGTGCATCATCGACCAAACAACGAATTCCTAAAGCCCGGACTCGATTGTGTGTAACAACTTAAAACGTAACGCGTCGTCGTTGCTCTTGAGCGAGATTACGAAGCGTGCCGGCCCGTAGCCGGTGATGTTGGCGTAGCCCGCAAGCGTGCGGATACCGTCGAGGCTGCCAGTTTTGTTCGCGCCGCCGTCATGGCCGCGGAGCAAGCCGGCGTAAGGCGCAAAGAGTTCGAGCACCTTCGCGAGACCGCGCGCCGTGAAGCTGTTGCCGCGACTGACGCCCGAACCCTCCTCCAAGTGAATGGTCTCAGTGAGTCCGTGTGCGGCGAGCGCTTCGTTTGCGACCGTGAGCGATTTTTCGAGGCTGACGGGGCCACCGAGGCGATGTCCACCGATCTCCAGGAAAATCTGGTTGGCGACGTAATTATTCGAGCCGCGGAGCAGTTCAATCAAGATCTGGGAGAGAGGGCGCGATTGGCGATGGACGTAGATCGGCGTAAGGGCCTCGGGCACCGTGCCAGTCGCGATCGGGCCGTCAGTTTTTACGCCAGCCCGCAAGAGAAACGCGGCGAGCAGTTCGCCTGCGTAGCGAAGGCTCATGGCGGAATCCTGACTGAGGTTAATGCGGCCGCGGCCGTTGGGTCCGCGCGCACGGAACAGGCTGATCGCGAGCGGGGTGATCGGGGTCCGCGCCTCGGCGGGGAGGACCGCATTGCCTTTGCGGACGGCTGCGATGGTGTTGAAGTTGACCGAGAAGGCGCTGTTCAGTGCATCGTAGGATTCGGAGGTGTCCTCGATGCCTGGGACGCGAAGGTCCGCGGGGTAATAGCTCCCATCGACCACAATGCCGGTGATCGGCTTTTTGCCAATCGCGGCGGCCAGCCGGTGCGTCAGCAGCGCGAGTTCTTCCGAGATAAGGAAGGGATCTCCGCCGCCGCGCACATACAGCACGCGTGCGCTGTCGAGGTAAAACCGGGTCTGGAAACGATAATCTCCGCCCAGAACCTGCATCGCGAGCCAGGCGGTGACGATCTTGGTGACCGAAGCCGGGACGAAAGGCTGGTCGGCGTTCTGCGCCAGCAACTCTTTACCCGCTCCATTGACGACGAACACCAAGCCCGACGGCGCGAGAGCCGCGACCTTCTCCTTGGCGCCCGCCAAGGCCTGCGCGGGGAGCAGTACCAGGGCAAGGAGAATCACACGAGACCACATTATCACCTCGCTTCGACCTCCAGCTCGATGATGTCGAAGCCGAGGGGCGCCTCGCCCTTGGTCGGCTCGAGATAGACCACCTTGAGTTTCATGCCGGGCTTGAGCTCGGAACGATCCTTGATGCCTTCGAAGTCGACGTCACCCGCCGCGCGCAGGCGTAATTGCTTGCCATCCTCGGCA
>JASHVC010000267.1 GCA_030039655.1 Xanthobacteraceae bacterium
TCACGCCGGTTTCGAATTCGGACTCCATTCCGGGCTTGACGTCGATTTGAGCGATTTCGGTGATCATGGCTTCTCCCAGCTCTGAGTCATCAGGACGCCGCGGCGGTCCGTTCGCGCGCCGCCGGCGCGGCTGACGGCGTTTCGAGACCAAGATGGTCGCGCAGCGTCGGTCCGGAATAATCCTGCCGATAAAGGCCGCGCCGCTGCAGCTCGGGCACGACGAGATTGACGAAATCGTCGAAGGCACCGGGGAAATAGGCTGGCATGATGATGAAGCCGTCGGCCAGACCGCTTGTGAACCAGTCCTCCAGCGTGTCGGCAATGCGCTGCGGCGTGCCGCAGACGACCCAATGGCCACGCGCCGCCGCCGTGATGTTGTAGAGATCGCGCAGCGTCATCTTCTCGCGCCGCGCCATCTCGAGCAGCGCCACCGAGAACGACTGTCCGCGATTGGTGGCGGCCGGGAACTCCGGCACGGGACCGTCGAGCAGATAACCTGAAATGTCGAAGCCGATCCGATTGGAGACGAGCGCCAGCGCGTTGGTCGGCGTCAGCCAGCTCTGCAGCTTGTCGAGCTGCTCCTTGGCCTGTTCGTTGGTTTCACCGATGATCGGCATGACGCCGGGCAGGATCGGCACAGCATCGGGCGCGCGGCCATGTTTGATGACGCGCGCCTTCAGGCTGTCGTACGCGGCCTTGGCCGACTCCCGGTCGCCGTTGACGACCGAAAACACCAGGTCGGCCGTGCGTGCGGAAAGCTCCTGGCCGGACGCGGAGCCGCCTGCCTGGATGATCAGCGGATCGCCGTGGCGGCTGCGCTGGATGTTGAGCGGCCCTTTGACCGAGAAGAACTGCCCTTTGTGATTGAGTGGCCGCACCTTGGACTCGTTGAGAAAGTTGCCGGTAGTTTTGTCGGCGACGACGGCGTCGTCATCCCAGGTGCCCCACAGTCCCTTCACCACATCGACGAACTCATTGGCGATCCCGTAGCGCATTTCGTGCTCCCCGACTTCGTCCTTGCCGAAGTTACGGGCGGCGGCTTGATGCGTGCTGGTGACGACATTCCAGGCGGCGCGGCCGCCGCTCAAATGCTGGAGCGATGCGAAGGTGCGCGCCACGTTGTACGGCTCGGAAAAGCTCGTCGAAGCGGTGGCGCCGAGCCCGACATAGCGCGTCACCGTGCTGAGTGCGGCGACCAACGTGGTCGGCTCGAAGCGCGTCTGAAACGACGGATGATCGTCGTAATTCATGGCCGCTGAGTCGGAGACGAAGAAAAGATCGAATTTGCCGCGCTCGGCGATCTGCGCGCCTTGAGCGACCACCGGCCAACTGCAATTGCTGTCCGCTGCGCCGTCGTAGCGCCATCCGGCTGTGTGATTTCCGGTCCCCAGCCAGAACACGCCGAGATGCATTTGCCGTTTCGGTGAAGCCATCGAGGCCGACTCCCAATGAGCGTCCCACGCCGCCAGGGTTCAAGCTTATCATGATCGAGGGTGGTAGGCGACGCGAGAGCCCAAGCGTTGCGCTTTGGCGAGGAGTCTAGCTCAGTGATGCGTCGGTGGCTTTAGTCGGACGTCTACCGCTCGCCTGTACTACCGGCGGGAACCACGCCACCGGGCTCAGCCTCAGGGGCGGCGAGCGCATTATGCACGATCCGTGTCAGAGTGACTCCTGAGGGGAGCGTGGGCGCAAAGCGCTTCAGGGCGTCTTCTAACTCTGGTAGCGCCGCTGGGGTGGTTGCAAAAATCGTGACTGTACGGTCAAAGGCGGCAACAGTCTTACGATCAAGCTCGAGGGTAGCAACCCGAATCCAATCCGTCGGCTGTGTTGGAAACCACGAGGTATATATCATTGCGCAGTCGACGCGATGTTGCCGAACCAATCGATCCATCCAAGCAACATCATCCGTCGCTGTTGCAAATAGTGGGTTTAAGTCTGCAGGACGGTTACCTGATCTTGCTTTCGTTCGGGCGACGCGGGCAGCTTCCGAGCCTAAACCAACCATATCCAATACATAGTTCGGGTTGCCATATGACACCCAGCCAAGGTCGTTGACCGCAACCGGCTTGCGCCAAAAGTCAACCGCAAAGCGGTGCATCTGGTACTGTTGCAGATAAATCTCGTCCGCAGCACGGGGGGTAAGCAAAGTCGCCCTAACATAACCATCCTGGACTCCGAGCCAGATCAGAATTCCCACAACAAATATGGGTAGCGCTCCGGCGAACCACCTTGAAACAATATCCGCATACAGCACCACTGCGGCGACCACCCCGAGCATCAAGACGTAAATCTCATAGCGATAAAACGCTCCGAAGACGCCTGCAGCCAAATGAGCCAAGATTGGTAGTGCAGCAAATAACGCTATGCCACGTACAGCGACATTGCGACTGACGGCTACTGCCAGCAGCGCCAATATTGCCAGCAACTGAAAAGCCCCATACTCCTTGAGGTTTTGCAGAAGGTTGCCAATTGCATGCGACAAGGCTCCAGAGGCCCCGACCGAACCTGCAACAGTTGATTTTGCCATCACAGAACTTGGTAGTGGCGGCAAACCCAAATGATGCAGATACAAACTATAGCTCCCAACCAAAACGAGACCGGCAGCAAGCGTCAACAGTGCCGCCGTTCGATTATGTTTCCACAGTACAATGATTCCAGCCCCCCAAACCGATAGGCCCTCAAAGCGAATCAGTGGATTTAGTACCAGCACGATTGGTAGCCAGCGAGGCATTCGCCCGGTTTGTATGGTGCGAACGATTCCCAGTAAGCAGGCCAGCGTGTCGGCAACATGGATTGGATGTTCGAGCCCTGTAAAAGCTAATCCGATTAAATTGAGGCCCAGCAGAAGTGCAAGGGCGGCAACAACCACTCGCCAAGTGGAAGCAGCTGACAAATCGATTCCGACATTCCGAATTAGAACAACGAGTATGAAGACGGTGACCGCTGTAAAAGAAAGATTCACCAAAAAAATGGCGATTTGTCCCCCGCCAAGCTTGAGCAGCGCGGCGAGCAGAAAAGGAAAAAGAATGGACGAAGACGGGGCCGCAGCTTCGTTCTGATTTATACCATAATGGCCGTCTAGGATATGCGACGCCAGCGTCAGATGTATGTAGGGATCGTCCAGCGAAAAGCCAAACGTGCCGCCTGTTGCTCGTAATACGAAAATAAACAGAACGCTTGCGATCACAGCCGCCATAGCTAGAAACGTACCTAGTCCTGGCAAGCCAGCAATTTCTTTATTTGCGTCTTCCCCCGAAGTCACGTCCTCTCCCGAGCACGAAGCGATCGATATTCCACGGCGCGCGGTTTGATGCGCGTTCGCATTGGAAATCAGCGGTGTGGCGACACCAGACATCAGATGTCCCTCACGTCAACGTGGCAGCCGGTGATGGATTTGCGTGCACATAGGTGGGCGTTTTGACGGAAACCTCCGTGCTACCCGCGCGTCTCTTGTGACCGCGGAGCAAAATGCGCCACGTCAGAGCGAGGATAACGATTACTGCGAGTCCGCCTAAGGAAAGATGATTGCTCTCGCCGATTACTTTTCCGGAGTCTGTCTTGGATGCGATAACGGTCTGGACGATGCTAAAGATGCCGATAAAAAGACTTGAGGCATAAAGCGCTAGGCGCTCTCGGTCTGTTCCAAAGCTTACCAAGTCAGGCAGAAGGAATCCCAGTCCAATTCCAAGGATCAACAAATCATAATCATATGCGTAAGGACTAATCAGCAAGGTCGCGATTGCGGTGACCCCTAGCGCCTGCCGGGGAGAGAATTGGCGGCTCGCGAGAACGACCGCGCCCAGAGCTAGAATGGCGATGAGGATCTGCGCGGTGCTCGCAACGAGTGCTGGAAAGCCGAGCGAACGGACGACCGCGTAAACCGAAACCATGCGAAAGAGTGGATAAAAGCCGTGCTCAAGAAAAATCCGGGCTTCTTTGACGCCATCGAGGAAAGCCATCCAGACCGCCGGGCCGAGTAACACGGTGGCGAGCGCCGAGGTTGCAGCGACGGTTGCAGCCGCGACGAGAGCCGTTCCCCAGCGCCGGCTGACGAGCGTGTACACAGCGAAGGCTACCGCCAGGTGGGGCTTGATGATCATCAAGCCGAGCGGCAGCCCGGCCAACGATCTGCCGGCTAGAAGTCCGAGGCAGGTCAGGCCGATAAGCATTCCGGTCAGAAATCCATTCTGACCGCATCGGACCGTGATTACGATCACGGGGGCGAGCAAAATCAAAACCGGCACAAAGTTTTCAGCTGCAATGCGCTTTAGCGTCACTAGGTAAGCGGCGAGCGTTCCAATCGTGAAAACGCTGTAGGCCAATCCCATTGGCAGTAGCGCGAGCAGAGCCACCAGAAGGTCAAACTGCGGAGGATAGGTCCACGGCATGAAAACATCGCCGTCGCCGCCGGGCACGGATTTTTGCAGTTGGAACATCGTCACGAAATGATAGGCCTGCTCAATGGCGCCTCGCCACACCAACTGTCCAGCGATGTAGAAATCATCGAAGTCGACGAGTTTGTGCGCTTCGGCGCGCAATTTCAGACCCGAAAACTCAGCGGCCGCGGAAACGAACACGAACGCGATGATGAGAAGAATGACCCGGAAGTAGGTGGTGCGCTTTGCCGCTGACGACCTCGCGATCTCGACCATTTCGACGAATGTCATGGAGAGAATCTTTCGGCGATCGTTTATCGATTGTGCGCGGAGTGCGGACGGCGACGCCGCACCCACGGCGCTCGATCGGAGACGGCCATCATTCGCATTGCGGGGACCTGCGCGGTTATCTGAAAAGCAGCTCGATGCTGGCGTAACCAAATAGGTCCTAGCGGACAACTGTTACAGTCATCTTGAACGCATTCATTGAAAGTTCAAGTTCTCCGGTTCAGTTAAAAAATCGACAACCCGCGTTCACGGTATCTTAAGTTGAAGTGAGACTAGTATTCTTCGGACGGCCGCTCCGAAGATTAAGCGCATGGGTTTTGTGGATTAGCGCAAAATGAGCACGCATACGCATATCAAGCCGGTCGCCGGGCTTTCGCGTGCGCTGTTCTGGTCCACTATTCTGTACCGCAGCCTCCGGCTTCATCAATGGGCGAAGAACGCTCTCATTTTTGTTCCCCTCATTTTGGGCGGTAAAGGCGGGCAAAGCGCCGCATGGCTGAATGCGCTGATTGGCTTTCTGGCTCTAGGGTTTACGGCGTCATCAACTTACATCATTAACGATTTACACGACCTGCCGAATGATCGTCAGCATCGGTCCAAGCGAACCAGACCGCTGGCAAGTGGAGATCTATCCATTCCGGCTGGAGCTTTTCTAGCTCTCGCGGGCCTGATCATTGGATTTGAGTTGGCGGTGTACGCAAGTCTTGCCGCCGTTCTCATGCTCGCGACTTATGTTGGATTGAGTCTATCTTATTCATTCTACTTAAAGCGTATTCCGATCCTCGACGCATTTGTTTTAGCGACCCTTTTTACGTGCCGGCTCGGTATGGGCGTTGCGCTGGCCGACGTCAGACTGTCGCCGTGGTTGTTCGTATTTTCCATGTTCATATTCACGTCGTTGTGCATGGCGAAGCGGAACACCGAAGTTCTCGCATCGACCGAAAATGTAAGCACAACGATCCCGGGCCGTGGTTACGCGAGCAGCGACGCCCCATTGATACTTGCGCTTGGCATGGGGACCGGCATCTCGGCGGTTCTGGTTATGATCCTTTATCTCATCGAGGATGCGTATCCGCACCAATTCTACGCCCATCCGTCTTTGCTTTGGGCGCTTCCCGCTATTCTGTTTCTTTTTATCGGGCGCGTCTGGCTGCTGAGTGAGCGCGGTCAAATGCACGACGATCCGGTGGCGTTTGCGCTAAAGGATCGCGTAAGCCTTTTGTTGGGCTTGCTCATGAGCCTCGCCTTGGCGGCTTCGTTCATTAGATTCGGTCCCATATGAACTATATGCTTCGGAACGATGCGCTCTCGTGGGGGCGCGTCGTTCGGACTCCACAGAGCGTCGCCTCGCCAAAGTTTCGACAGGACCTCACTGCGCTTGTTGCTGAGCATGCCGGTGCGACCATCCTGCCGGTCGGGCTGCAACGCTCCTACGGCGATAGCGCGCTCAACAGCGACGGCAGCCTCATTTCGATGGTTGGGCTCAATCGCTTTATTGCCCTCGATGTCGCGGGAAAGAAACTACGGGCCGAAGCCGGAATAACGCTCAGCGATTTTCTCAAGGTGATCGTGCCGCATGGTTTGTTCGTTCCTGTGACGCCCGGAACGCGCTTCGTCACACTTGGCGGGGCGATTGCCAATGACGTTCACGGCAAGAACCATCACCGCGCCGGTACCATCGGGCGCTACGTGACCAAAATCGGACTCCTACGCGGCGATGGCGCACGCGTTGAGATCGGACCGGACATACACAATGATCTTTTCGCCGCCACGGTCGGCGGCCTCGGTCTCACGGGCATCATCGAGTGGGCTGAGCTCAGTCTTGCGGCAATCGAGAGCAGTCAGCTCGATGTCGAAATCGTGCCTTACGGTAATCTGTCGGAGTTTTGGCAGCTTGCTGCTGAATCGAGCGAGACCCACGAGCACACAGTCGCGTGGATTGATTACTCGGCCAAGGGCCCCGGCTTCGGCCGAGGTATTTTCTCGCGTGCCAACTGGAGCCGGGAGGGCGGTCTCGTCGCGCACGATGACAATCAGCGGCTCGTAGTGCCCATCGAGGCGCCGAGCGGACTTCTAAACGGCGCCACGATCAATCTTTTCAATCGCTTTTATTACGCCAGCCAAAAGCGTAAAGCCGGCGTGCAGCGCCAATACTATGCGCCGTTCTTCTATCCGCTCGATTCGATCTTGGATTGGAACCGTCTCTACGGCCGCCGCGGCTTCTGGCAATATCAATGCGTCGTGCCGCGCCAGACAATGAAAGATGGCATCGAGGCGATCGTCAATGAGATTACGCGCAGCGGTCAGGGCGCCTTCCTAGGCGTCCTGAAGACATGCGGCAGTTTGCAATCGCCCGGGCTGCTGTCCTTCCCGATGGAGGGAGCCACGCTCGCGCTCGATTTTCAAAATTGCGGAGAGTCGACTCTCAAGCTTTTCTCTCGTCTGGACGCGATCGTGTGCGAGGCCGATGGCCGTCTCTACGCCGCCAAGGACGGAAGAATCCCGAAGGACATGTGGCTTGCAGGCTATCCAAACCTGGAACGCTTTGTGCCCCATGTCGATCCTGCGTTTGCGTCGGATTTTTGGAGGAGGGTAGCGCCATGACGAGTGCCGCACCTAACACATCTATGAGCAAGATCATCATCCTCGGTGCTCTTTCAGCCATGGCTGAGGCCGCCGCACGGAAATGGGCCGAGCAAGGTGCCCATCTGTTGATCGCCGGCCGCGACCGGGCGCGGCTGGAAGACGTGGCTGCCGATCTTCGGGTTCGCGGTGGCATTGCCGACGTTTACGAGGGCGATTTGGCCGACATTGATGCCGAAAAGTCCCTGGCGCAGATGGTGGAACAACTGGGCGGAGTCGACGTAGTTTTGCTGGCCTACGGTGTGCTGGGAGACCAAAAACTGGCGGAGACCAACCCCGCGGAAGCAAGCCGCATTCTGGCAATTGACTTCACGAGTGCCGCGTCCTGGTGCCTTGCCGTGGCGAAGGTGTTGGAGGCGCAGCGGCGTGGCGTGCTGATCGTCATTGGTTCGGTCGCGGGTGATCGCGGGCGGCAGTCCAACTATGTGTACGGCGCCGCGAAGGGCGGACTCGGGATCCTGGTGCAAGGGATCGCTCACCGTCTTGCCGCCTCAGGCGCCCGCGCGGTTCTCATCAAACCCGGGTTTGTTGATACGCCGATGACAGCCTCGATCCCCAACAAGGGCTTTCTCTGGGCAAAACCGCAGAAGGTCGCGGACATCATCGTTCGGGCGGGTATGTCAAATGCGCCAGCGCCGCCCGTCATCTATGCGCCATCGTTCTGGCGCTGGATCATGTATGTCATACGCTTCACGCCAAGTTTTGTTTTTCATCGCACGCAATTGTAATCGGCGACTTATCGGTCGCACTCGATAGGCTAGCGGTGTGCGGGCCCTTGCATTCTGCGCTTGCGACCGCTGTCAGCACAAACAAACCGAGCATGACCGCCGCAGCAAAATAATTTGCCATCGCCGGAAAGAGAGAGCGCGCGACGTCAAGGCAGGCTTGCTGGGCATGCGGGGCAAAAACGCCCACGCAGGCTTAAATAGCCGCCAGACAATGCGCTAGACTACGATTTACCCAACCACCGTAAATCCAATCAGCATCGAAGGGCTTGTCATGATTGACGTGTATTACTGGACCACGCCGAACGGCCATAAGATCACGATTTTCCTTGAGGAAGCCGGCATCGAGTACAAGACTATTCCCGTCAATATCGGCAAGGGCGAGCAATTCGAGGCGGAGTTCCTGGCGGTATCGCCGAACAACCGCATTCCGGCAATCGTCGATCACGATCCGCCCGGTGGTGGCCAGCCGATTTCGGTTTTCGAGTCCGGCGCCATCCTATTTTATCTCGCCAACAAGAGCGGCAAATTCATCGCCACGGATATGCGCGCCCGTGTGCAGACGCTCGAGTGGCTGTTCTGGCAGATGGGCGGATTGGGTCCAATGGCCGGGCAGAACAATCACTTCAGCAATTACGCGGTGGACAAAATCCCTTATGCGATGGATCGCTACCGCAACGAAGTGAACCGGCTCTACGGTGTGATGAACAAGCGCCTTGCTGACCGGCAATATCTCGCCGGCGACTATTCGATCGCCGACATGGCTTGTTATCCATGGATCGTGCCGTGGGAGCGCCAAGGGCAAAAGCTTTCCGACTTCCCGAACCTGCAGCGTTGGTTCGAGGCCATCAAGGCGCGGCCTGCAGTGGTCAAGGCCTACGAATGGACGCCGAAGATCAATCCCGGCCAGGGCGGGATCCGCACCGCCGAGGAGCGTGCCATCTTGTTTGGTCAGACGGCGGCTTCAGTGAAGAGCGCCGCCGAACCCGCAAGCGCGCGATAATCTTGCGCTGGCGTTTCCCGGGCGCAGTGTCGGGGAAACGCCGCCGGGACACTATGGTTGGGCGCCCCCGATATAGCCGATAATCTTCCATCCGCTCGCGTCCTTGACGTAGCAGATCCGATC
>JASHVC010000268.1 GCA_030039655.1 Xanthobacteraceae bacterium
AACAGGCTCGGCATCTTTGACGCCGCATCCACGTAAGTCGCGAAGATCTTTTGTGCCGCCGCGAGGTCGAAAGGCTGCTCGCCTTTTGCCATGCCGGCGCCGATTTTGGCCTGATCGCCGTTGGCCTTCATGATGGCCTTCCGCTCCTTGATCACGTCCTGCTGAGCGACGGCCACGCCTACACCCAGCACAACAGCCGCGACGGAAGCGACGGCAAACATGGTTCGGATCATGCGATGATCTCCCCTCGTAGGTTGACGGACAAAGCCTCTGGATGCTCCACGCCGCCCCGGTGCGGCGCGCGTACCGCCGACCAACACCGCATTGATCGGGTTATTCCTTTAAGGCACGCGCTGTGCTGACGCATACACGCAAAGCACAGGCGGGAGAAGCACAGTCGGCGAAATACACGCGGAATGTTGTGGGTTTGCCCTTGCTCCGGCCCAGGGTCACCGGCACATTACCCCTGCCTGGCGTGCGCGCGGTGGGTCAATGGGCGAGATTTGATAGCGCCCTTCCCTAGTCTGTAGCCACTTCCCATATGTGCAACCTTCCCGCGGTTTCACGGGACCGCGGAGTGTCCAGTCAAAGAACGAGATTTCATGAAGATTATCCCCCTCAGCTGGGGCGGCGGTGAGCCGGCAAGGTCGTCCGGTGCCTCCCGAGACCTAGCGCTGCTTGACGCCTATTCGCGTGCCGTCATCGATGTGGTCGAGCGCGTCGGTCCGGCCGTCGTTGCGCTTTCCATCCGCGGCGGCCAGGGAGTTTCGCCCTTCACAGCGCGCGGTGGCGATGGCGAGGGAGTGCAGGGTGCGGGCTCGGGCGTCGTGGTTGCGCCGGACGGGCTGATTCTCACCAACAGCCACGTCGCCGGTGCGGCCGGCGGCGGATCAGCGCGCATCGATGTGGCCACCGCGGACGGCCAGGAGTTGCGCGCTCGGCTCGTCGGCGATGATCCGGACACCGATCTGGCACTGCTACGCGTCGACGAGTCGGTGAAGTTGCCCGCGGCGGCGCTTGGCGATTCCAAGCAGTTGCGGCGGGGCCAACTCGCTATCGCCATTGGCAATCCGCTCGGCTTCGAGTCCACGGTGACCACAGGTGTCGTATCGGCGCTTGGCCGCAGCCTGCGTTCGCGCAACGGCCGGCTTATCGACGACGTGATCCAGACCGACGCGGCCCTCAATCCCGGCAATTCCGGCGGACCGCTGGTGTCGTCCCATGGCGAAGTCATCGGCATCAACACGGCAATCATCCTGGGCGCGCAGGGCATTTGCTTTGCGGTCGCCGCCAACACGGCAAAGTTCGTACTCGGCGAACTGGTGCGCCACGGCCGCGTGCGCCGCGCGTTCATCGGCATCGCCGCTCAACAAATTGCGCTGCCGCCGCGGCTCCGACACGCGGCCAAGCTCAGCCAGGAGCGTGCTGTCATGGTCGGCAACCTCGAGGCCGACAGCGCCGCCGACCGCGCCGGCTTGCGGCCGGGTGACATTATTCTGGCACTCGATGGCATACCCATGGTGGGCGCCGACGATCTGATCCGCGCTCTGACCGGCGAGAAGATCGGCCGCAAGGTAGCGCTCGACGTGCTGCGCGGTGCGGACCGGCTCAAGCTGACTCTGGTGCCGCAGGAGCGCAGACAGGCGGCATGAGCCCGGTGCGCGTGAGCCACGTTCGCCGGGAGACTATTTGCTCCGCTTGAGGTCGCCTTTCTTCACGCCCGCTTCGGGGAAGGCCCACATGGCCGCGACCATGAAGATCGCGGTGATGACCACAAAGGTCGAGAAGTCGTGACGAATGGGCGAACCGCTCCAATACGCAAGCACGAGGGCGACAACGAGCGCGACGGCCGATAGCGCGGCTTTGACATCGTTCGGCACGGCTTAGACTCCACCCACCGGCGCGGTGGCCGCCTCATCGGGCCGTCGCGGGGCGCCGCGCAACCGTTTCTTCAGAAAGCGCGTGTTGTAGCCGTTGAGCAGCGTGCCGACCAATCCGCGATCAAGGTCGGATGTGCCGAACAGCCAATCCGCGATCGGAAAGGTCAGGTTCATGTTGACCTCCATCATCAGCTTGGCGTTGTGGTGCGCCGTATGGTGGCGGCGCAGCGTGTTGACGAACGGGCAATGGCGCACGAAGGCGTTCTCGTCGACGTGACAGCAGAAATGCATGAACTCGTAGATTAGATACATGCCGGTCGTCGTACACATGAACAGCCAGCCTACATTGGCAGAGAACAGCATGCCGAGAATGGCCGCCGGCGGTATCGACAGGAGGATAAAGACGACGAGCGCATAGGGCGGAAACACGGTAACGCGCCAATCCTTGTGATCGCGAAAGCGCATTTCGTTATCGGTGAAGAATTGATGATGATTGAGCGTGTGCCGCTCATAGATCGCCCGCAGGCCCTTGATGTTGACTGGCCGGTGCATGATGTACTTGTGCACGGCCCATTCGAACAGATTGGTGAACAGGAAAGTCAGTGGCACCGTGAGCCATTCGAGTGCGCTGACGTCGTGAATGTGCGCGACATAGATGTAGAACGCCGCCGCTCCCATCGCGTAGATGATCGCAATGTGAAAATAGCCGTCGTACCAGCCGTGGATTCGCGAGCGGTATTCCCGGCGGAATTCGACCTGGCGTTGGGCGATCATCGTCGTCTCCTTCAGCCCGCGAGCGCGCCGGCGCCATGCTTGCGCAGATAAGCGTCGATGTCCTCGCCGGTCAGAGTCCAATCGTTGTCGAAATTGGCGACCACGTCTTTCATGAAGGACTCCGAGAGGGCAGTAGCGCGAGCTCTATCGGCCGTGTAGTCGAATAGGATCGCCAGCGCGAGCTGGCGCGGGCTTTCGCCCTCGTACGTCCATTCGAAGCCGTACTTGGCGAAGCGCTTGACCTCGTAATGCTCCGGCAGTGGCTTGCCGTCGACGGTGACGATGAGGCCGTCGATTGTGCGCTTTCCGTCATAGACTTTCATGGCCGCGCCACCCGGCTCACATCGGCACTTCGCCTTTGAGCATGAGGCGATAGAGATACCGGCGCTCGTTCATGTCGTAGTCGGGATTGGCCTGGTGCATGACGCTGCGGTTGTCCCACATCACCCAATCGCCATGGCGCCACTTGTGCCGGTACTCGTATTTCTTCTGCGTCGCGTGCTGCATCAGCTCGTCGATCAGCTTGAGCGCGTCGGCGTCTTCCATGCCGACGATGGATTCCATGCGGACCGGGTTGAGGAACAGCGCCTTGCGGCCGTTTTCCGGATGGGTGCGCACCAGCGGATGCACACCTGGC
>JASHVC010000269.1 GCA_030039655.1 Xanthobacteraceae bacterium
TAAGGTCCATCTCGTTCCGTTCGGTGAATATTTGCCTTTCCAGCGCTTCCTTGAAAAACTAGGACTCCAAAACCTGACCAAACAAGTCGGCGGTTTTAGCTCCGGCGATCACCACCGCCTGATCACCATTCCGGGTGCGCCTCCCGCACTTCCACTTATTTGTTATGAGGTCATTTTTCCGGGTGAGGAAATGTCGCCGGAAGAGCGCGCTGGCTGGATCGTAAATGTCACGAATGATGCGTGGTTTGGTTACAGTACTGGGCCTTTTCAGCACCTCGAACAATCGCGCGTAAAGGCCATTGAAGAAGGATTGCCTTTGGTGCGCGCCGCCAATACCGGCATATCAGCCGTAGTCGACCCATTAGGACGCATCATCGATTCTTTGCCACTGGAGCGTGAGGGCATCCTCGACGCACCACTGCCACGTTCAATCGCCGCACCCTTCTACGCTCGCACCGGCGATGCGCCGGCCTTCGGGATCGTCGCAATTGCACTGCTCGCCGTCATTCGCCGGCGGCTTCATTCGGATAAGCAGAAAGTTTGAGCGGTCCGAATAGTTGCAAAGTTTAGCTTAATATGAGTTGGTATTTGGGTGGGGCAGAAGCGATCCAACCTCGCATGTTACCGAACCCAGAATGATCGGCCGCCAGCAACGCAACTGTTGATAGAGCCGTTGCGCGGACGATAATCTCAAAAACACAATGCAGTAGACGCGCACCTGAGTTGTTATGTCCCATGATTAAAGCGATTGCTCACACTATCCATTACGGATTATAGCGATATCATAGGAGAGGGTTATGGGCAAAAAAATAGGCGTTGGTTGGGGGCGAGTATGATAGCAAAAAAATCTCCAAATCCCATAGACAAGCATGTCGGCAGCCGTGTGCGGATGCGCCGGATGATGCTGAACATGAGTCAAGAAAAACTGGGGGACGCGCTCGGCCTGACATTTCAGCAAGTACAGAAGTACGAAAAAGGCACAAATCGAATCGGTGCGAGCAGGCTTCAACAAATCTCGCAAATACTTCAGGTGCCGGTATCGTTCTTCTTCGATGGTGCGCCGCACGTGCCAGGCTCAGGGCGAGCGGAAGGAATGGGTGAAGCGCCCTCACCCGCCTACGTGTCCGATTTTCTCGCCACCTCGGACGGCTTGGCACTGACCAAGGCATTCATGCGGATCAGCGACGCCAAGCTGCGGCGGCGCATCGTTGACCTCGTCGAGCAGATCGCGGCAAGCGAAAAACGCTGAAGTAAGCCTCCCACCGCGCGATGTACTCGCGCCCACCTTTTGCCCACATCTTGACCACGGCGGCGGTACGCTGCAACAACCGGGCGCTCGGTCGGCGCAGCTATTGGCGGCGTGATCGCGCGAGGGCGATTTTATTGAGCACAATCCTGTGCGAAGGCCGGCCTTCATCCCGGAGTCAATCCGGAGCGGGCTTCCTCGGGATCGCGCACTAGAGGGGAGTGTTTCGCTGTGGCGCATGCCAATTATCTCTTCACGAGCGAGTCCGTGTCGGAGGGACATCCCGACAAGGTCTGTGACCAGATCTCCGATGCCATTCTCGATGCATTCATCGAGCGGGACGTCGAGGCGGGCATCGCCGACCAAAGCCTCGTGAATACCCGGCTAGGCTGCGAGACGCTGTGCACGACGAACAAAATCGTCATCGCGGGCGAAGGCCGCGGTCAATTTTTCCGCAAGATCGGTGGCAAGTCGGTGGTCGACCGCGAAGCGATCGCCCAGATCGCACGCGACGTTGTGAAAGACATCGGTTACGACCAGGAAGGCTTTTCCTATCACGGCGCTGACGTCGAAGTGCTGCTGCATGGCCAGTCGCCCGATATCGCCATGGGCGTCGATGCCAAGAAGAAAAAGTCCGGCGAAGAAGAAGGCGCCGGCGACCAAGGCATGATGTTCGGCTTCGCCTGCACCGAAAGCGAAGTCTATGAGAAAAATTCGTTTATGCCGGCGCCGATTTATTTCGCCCACAAAATTCTAAAAGTGCTGTCGGACAAGCGCCGCTCCGGTCAATTGTTTGATCTTCAGCCCGACGCCAAGAGCCAGGTCACCGTTCAATACGTCAACGGCAAGCCGGTCGGCTGCACCAAGGTCGTGGTCTCTACCCAGCACAACGAGAAAAATCGCAACGCCAAGAAGTACACGCCCGGTATGGTCAAGGACATGATCGCCACTGCGGTGGAATCCGCCTTGCCAAAGGGCTGGATGCCGAAACGGCCGTCGGATTTTCTGGTGAACCCGACAGGGAATTTCGTGGTCGGCGGACCCGACGGCGATTGCGGCCTCACAGGTCGAAAGATCATCGTCGACACCTATGGGGGCTACGCGCCTCATGGCGGCGGCGCGTTCTCCGGCAAAGACCCCACCAAGGTCGATCGCTCGGCGGCTTATGCGGCGCGCTATCTCGCCAAGAACGTCGTGGCCGCTGGTCTCGCCGACCGCTGTACGATCCAGGTCGCCTACGCGATCGGGGTCGCCGATCCCATGTCGCTTTTGGTCGATACCCACGGCACCGGCAAAGTCGAAGAGAAGAAGCTGGAAAAGATTCTACCGGAGCTGTTTCGTCTCACACCGACCAATATCCGGCGCACGCTCAAGCTGAACCGGCCGATTTACCGGCGCACCGCGGCTTACGGCCATTTCGG
>JASHVC010000270.1 GCA_030039655.1 Xanthobacteraceae bacterium
CGCTTACGCTTTGCGCGAACGCTTCGCGGCATCGTGTGGTTTGCCGCCGGCTGTGCCATCGCCGCACTGTTGTATTATTGGTTCGGCTTCTGGTGCCTCGCAGTGCCAGTAGCGGTCGGCGCCGCCACCGCCATTCTGCACGATGACGATCTAACGCCGCACCCACAGGCTGCGCCGCAATCCGTTGAGGGTGGCCACTGATCATGAGCGAAGCTCTCTCTTTCATTCATCGATTCGAACCAAGCGTCGACGCCCATGCGCGCCCAGTTGTGCTGCTGCACGGGACAGGCGGCGACGAGAACGACTTGGTGCCACTCGGCCGCGTGATCGCGCCAAACGCGCCACTGCTCTCGCCGCGCGGCAAGGTTCTGGAAAACGGCATGCCGCGCTATTTCCGGCGCGTTGCCGGAGGCGTGTTCGACGAGGAGGACGTGCGCCGCCGTGCCCTTGAGCTCGCGGATTTCATCGCGGAGGCACGAGGCCATTATGGGCTGTCGTCACCGATCGCGCTCGGCTACTCGAACGGCGCCAATACGGCCGCAGCCATCTTGCTGCTGCGGCCCGACGCACTGGCCGGTGCGATCCTGCTGCGCGCGACGCTGCCGCTGAAGGAAACGGCGCCGGTCGATCTGACGGGAAAGCCAGTGCTCGTCATCGCGGGCGCCAGTGACCCGATGATGTCGCCGGAGGGCGCGGCCAGGCTCGCGGCGCGGCTGCAGCAATACGGCGCGGTGGTCGAGCATCGCACGCTGCCGGTCGGCCATGAACTGTCGCAGGCCGATGTGTCGCTGGCCAAGCAGTGGTCGCGAACGAACGCTTCCTCGGCCACCGCGTAGCAACCAAGTTTCAGATAGCGCAATCCTTCAGGATTTCCGGCTTGAACGCGAGGCCATGGCCGGGCCGCTCCGGCGCGGTGATCATGCCGTTCTTCACCGGTACGGGATCGACCCACAGATCGTCGGCAAGGCCCATGTCCTCGATCCAAAGTCCATTCGGGATCGAGGCGAGCAGCTGCACGTTCAGTTCGGGAAACAGATGCGGCGCGATGGTCATGCCCCAGGTGTCGGCAATGGTGGCGATCTTGCGCAGGTCGGTGAGGCCCCCGCGCATCGGGTCGGGTTGCAGAATAGGCAGCCGCGGGTTTTCGAAGAACGGTCTTAGATCGAAGCGGGTGAAATGCGTCTCGCCGCCGACAATCCGCAGATCGAGAGCCTCGGCGATACGCAGGTAACCGGCGAAATCGTCAGCCGACACCGGCTCCTCCAGCCAGTAGACGTCGTAGTCCTGAAATTTCCGGCCCATCAGGATGGCGACGTCGGCGGTCCAGCCCATGTTGACGTCGATCATGATGGCGATGTCCGGTCCCAACGCCTCACGCATGCGTTTGACGTTATCGAGGTCGGTGGCGAGATCGGCGCTGTGGGCGACCTGCATCTTGATCGCCTTGTAGCCGCGCTCCTTGTAGTGCAGCGCTTTGGCGATCATGCCGTTGCCACCGGAGCCGCGGAAGCAGCCGCTGCCGTACGCAGGCAGTTCCGTGCGATAGCTCCCCCACAGCCGATGCAGCGGCATGTTGGCGCGCTTGCCGACCGCGTCCCACAGCGCGATGTCGAGCGCCGACATCGCCATGGTGGCGATGCCGCCCCGGCCGTACGTCATGGTCGAGCGCCAGAGATCCTGCCAGATCGCCTCGACGGTAGTCGCGTCCTTGCCGATGACGCGAGGGATGATGGTCTCTTCCAAGCACGTGACGATCGTGCGGATGCCCGGCCGGAACAGAAACAGATAACCCATGCCGACGATGCCGCCCTTAGTCTCTACCTCGAGCACCAGGAATTTGCGGGAGTCGCCGAAGGCGTGACCCTTGAGCCAGGGATTCTGTGGCCACGGCACACTGATCATCGTGATGCGGATGGCCTTTATGGTCATGTCGGTCATGGATGTACGTCCTCCCCGCTCGGGCGTTTCTGCTCCCGCGCAACAATAGATGCTGCGCAAACCATTGTGCGCCGTCAACGTGTCTCGTAAGGACTGCATAGGTGCGCGGACGAGAACCGAGCCGCGAAAATGGGCGATCCAAGAATCAGGAGCAGCGCATGGCCAAGACGCAGATTGTTTCGCCGAAACTCCGGGAGCCGAGCGGGCACTTCTCGCACGCCACTATGACAGCAACGCGCGGCCGCTTCGTCTTCATCTCCGGCATGACGGCGCGTCGCGCCGACGGCAGCATCGCGGGCATCGGCGATATCGAAGCGCAGACGCGGCAGGTGTGCGAGAACATCAAGGCCGCTGTCGAGCAGGCCGGCGGCGCCATGGACGATATTTGCCGGGTCGATGTCTACGTGCGCAACATGGAGCACTTCGACCGGATTCATAAAGTGCGGCGCGAATATTTCAAAGCGCCAGCGCCCGCCTCGACCATGGTTGAGGTTTGCAAGATGACCTCGCCGGAGTATCTGATCGAGATCAACGCAATTGCGGTCATCGACGACTAGACTCGATTGGTACTAGAACCGACGATCAATGGAACCGACGATCAATATCGCGGCCTACAGCGATGCGCTGGTCGTACTCGGCACGGCTGGCATCCTGGTGCCGATCGTCAGCCGCCTGGGGTTCAGCCCCACCCTTGGTTACCTGGTGGCCGGCGCCATTTTGGGCCCGCTGGGTCTCGGCTCGTTCATTCGGGACTATCCGTTTCTTTATTGGTTCACCATCGGCGAGGCCAAGAACGTCGAGGGCATCGCCGAGCTGGGCGTCGTGTTTCTGTTGTTCCTGATCGGCCTGGAACTGTCGTTCCAGCGGCTCTTGACCATGCGGCGCTATGTATTCGGCCTCGGCGGATTGCAGGTGCTCATCACCGCCGCATTGATCTTCGGCGTCGCCCGGATGGCTGGGCAGGAGCCCGCTGCCGCGCTGATTCTCGCCACCAGCCTCTCGCTCTCCTCCACCGCCATTGTGCTTGAGCTGTTGTCGAAGCAGGAACGTCTAACTACGAGCGTCGGGCGAACGAGCTTTTCAGTCCTCCTTGCTCAGGACCTCGCCGTTATTCCACTTTTGATCTTCGTCGCCATTCTGGCCGGCGGGCCCGGAAAATCCGTGCTCACCAGCCTCGGCACCGCGTTGCTACAGGCGGCAATTGCGCTAGCCGCCATCGTCATGTTCGGACGTTGGCTGATGCGCCCCCTGTTTCGGCTGGTAGCAACAACGCGGTCCCGCGATCTCTTCATCGCCACCGTTCTGTTCGTGATCGTGGGCGCAGGAGTCATAGCCTACGAGGCCGGCCTGTCGATGGCACTCGGCGCGTTCGTGGCCGGCCTGCTGCTCGCCGAAACCGAATACCGCAAGGCGATCGAAGCGACCATCGAGCCCGCCAAGTCGCTTCTCCTCGGCATCTTTTTCTTCACGGTCGGCATGGACATCGACTATCGCGAGCTGCTGCGTGAGCCGCTCGTGCTCGCCGTCGGTGTCGCGGCCCTCATCGCCGCCAAGTCGCTCATTCTCATCGGTCTCGGCAAGCTTTTCCGATTGTCGTGGCCCGTCGCCGTGGAGACCGGACTTTTGCTCGGACCTGGAGGTGAATTCGCCTTCGTGGGCATCGGCATGGCGGTTACCGCGAACCTGGTCGAGGCGCACACCTCAACCTACACTCTCGCCGTCACGTCGATCACCATGCTGCTGACACCGGTGCTTTCCTTCGTGGGCCGGCATCTTGGCTCGCGACTTGGGTCGAGCAGCGCTGTTGCGGCTGAGCTGACCGTCCGGCCTTCCGGCGCGCAGAACCATGCGATCGTCGTCGGCTACGGCCGTGTCGGCAAAGTGGTCTGTGCGCTGCTCAAAGAGCACGGCATTCCCTACATTGCGGCCGACTTGGATGCCGCGGCCGTAACCCGCGATCGCCGCGAAGGGCAGGACGTTTATTACGGCGACGCGTCCGACCTGCGATTCCTTGAAGCGTGCGGGTTGGCGACGGCGGCCGGCGTCATCATCACCATCCACACCCAGAGCGCCATCGAAGATATTGTCGCGGAGATCCGTTCGACGCGGCCCGATGTGCTGATCGTCTCGCGGGCGCGCGACGAGGCTCATGCCAGCCAGCTCTACAGTCTCGGCGCCACCGACGCCGTCCCTGAGACCATCGAGGCGAGCCTGCAGCTGTCGGAAGCGGCGCTGGTCGGGTTGGGACGGCCGACCGGACTGGTGATCGCTTCGATCCACGAAAAGCGCGACGAATTTCGCCGTATGCTGCAGCAGGCGGCCCGGCAAGCAGGGCGCGACACGACCCGTTCCATTCGCTCCAAGACCCGCGCGGCACGGGATGCAAAATCGGCGTAGTCGCAAGATTCACGTCGGACGACTGGCGCGAGCCGAAATAGTATCATGACAGGCTGCGCGTCGGGGGCGCTGTCGTGATGGGACTGCTGAGGGGAGCTCAAGGGGAGTTAGGGGTAATGACCCCGGTTCTTCGAATTGTCCTGGTTGCAGGAATTGCGCTTGGGTTTTGTCAGCCAGCGCTGGCCTACAAAAGCGGATATGAACTGCTGGCACAGTGCTCGAACAAGAACAATCTCTTCGACCTCGGGCAATGCTACGGCTTCATCATAGGCACGCTGGAAGCCGGAAACGACGGCAGGACATTTTGCATTCCCACCCGCGCAGTGACTAACGGCCAGATCTACGACATCGTAACGCGCTATCTTGGTGCACACCCGGAACAGCTACAGACGTTCGCCGCAACGCTCGTGATGGTCGCCGTGGGCACCTACTTTCCTTGCAGAAGATGAAAGTTGGCCGCTGGACTGTGCCACTCATTTGATCGCGCTGCGCCCGCGATTCATTGCAATTGTGCCCGCGCCATTCCGTTCGTAAGATGTCGGCCTCGCACTAGCCGAGCGCCGCCGGGACGGTTCACGGAGATCAGGTCCATGTCGTCGACACCGGCAAAGCTGGTGCTATCCGTTCTCACCATCCTCTCGCTTGCGCTCGCCGCGTTCGCACAATCGCCCGCTTACCCCGATCGGACCATCAGCATGGTGGTGACGTTCGCGGCGGGCGGTTCTTCGGATGTCCTTGCCCGCGCCGTCGGCGATGCCATGTCGCACGGTCTCGGCCAGCAGATCGCCGTGGACAATCGTCCGGGCGCCGGAGGCCAGATCGGCGCCGAGGCGGTCGCTCACGCAACTCCGGACGGCTATACGATTCTGTTCGGCACCAACGGCACGCTGGGCATCGGTCCCGCTCTTTATAAGAACCTGCGCTACGATCCGCTGCGCGATTTGGCGCCGGTCGGGCTCCTGCACAAGTTGCCGCTGTTGTTGATTATCAATCCGTCGGTCTCGGCCAAGGATCTGCACGAGCTGATCGATTATGCCCGCGCCAATCCCGGAAGGCTCAGCTTCGCGTCCGCCGGCGTCGGATCGGTGTCGCATCTCGCCGGCGAACTGTTCAAAGAAGAAGCGAAGATCGATATCCTGCATGTGCCCTATAAGGGCGGCGGCGCGGCGGTGACCGATCTGATTTCCGGGCGGGTCTCGATGATGCTGGAGACGATCCCGAATGCGCTGCCGCTGGCCCGCAACGGCCAGATGCGCGCCATCGCCGTGACCACGAAGGAACGCTCATCCTCGGCGCCCGACATTCCGACGATTGCCGAGTCGGGCCTGCCGGATTTCGACGTCAGCGCCTGGACCGGATTGTTTGTTCCGGCGGGCACGCCGCGCGCGATCGTCGATCGCCTCAACGCCGAGACCCGCAAGATCACCGGCGAGAAGCATTACGTTGACCTGATTCAGTCCATGGGCACCAACGTCGCCGCCTCAAGCCCCGAGGAATTCGGCGCGTTTGTGCGCGATGACATCGCGCGCTGGACGAAAGTGATCGAGCATGCTGGAATTCAGCGGATCGAGTAGGATGGCGGCGAGCTACGGAGAATCGTCATGAGCTACGAATCCATCACGGTCGAGCCGGTTTCGCCGCACATCGGCGCGGAGATCGGCAATATCGATCTGACCAAGCCGCTGCCCAACAAGCAGGTCGAAGAGCTGCATCAGGCATTCTCCCAGTATCAGGTCATCTTCTTTCGCGATCAGAAGATCAGTTTCGACGATCAGATCCGGCTTGGCCGCTATTTCGGCCCGCTCGGCGCCCACGTCGGCAAGTCGACCATCAGTAAGACGACCGACAATCCCTTTGTCCGCAAGTTTCATTACGACGAGAAATCGACGCAAATCTCCGGCGAGAATTTTCACTCCGACCAGTCTTGCGGGGCGATCCCGCCGCTCGGAAGCATTCTTTACAACCACACGGTTCCGCCCGACGGCGGCGGCGATACCATGTTCGCCAGCATGTACGCGGCCTACGACGCGCTGTCGCCCAACATGAAAGCTTATCTGTCGGGATTGACCGCGACCCACGACGGCACGCGCGTATTCGGTCCCGGCACGCCGGTCTCGGTGCATCCGGTGATCATCAAACATCCGGTGACGGGCAAGAGGGTCATTTACGTCAACACCGACTTCACCGCGAAGATCAACGGACTGCCGGCGCTCGAGGCCGAGCGCATCCTCCGGTTCCTGATCGACCACTGCAACAAGCCGGAGTGGACCTGCCGCTTCCGCTGGCGCGCGCACTCGATCGCGTTCTGGGATAATCGCTGTGCGCATCACAAAGCTATTTGGGACTATTGGCCGAACGTGCGCTCCGGCTATCGCATCCAGATCGAAGGGACGGCTCCGCCGGAAGCTGGCTGAGCGAACGCCACTCTCGGACACGAGATCACAGCGCCGCGTAATCGATGGGGTTGTGCCGGTCCAGCGTGCGCTTGATCGGCGGCAGCGGATATTTGAGCCCCGTCGCGCAATTGAACAGCACTGCGCTCTCGCTGCGCGAGATGCGGCCGTCGGCCAAGCTTTGCTTGTAGGCCGCGTAGGTGGCGGCGCCCTCCGGGCACATCAGAAAACCCTCGTCGCGCGCCACCTCGTCAAGCCCGGCCGCGATCGCTTCGTCCGATACGGCGATAGCGAAGCCGTTGCTCTCGCGCACCGCGCGCAGGATCAAAAAGTCGCCGACCGCCTGCGGCACGCGGATGCCGGCGGCGATCGTGTGGGCGTCCTCCCAGCGCGTCGCCTGCTCGACGCCCTGCTCGTAGGCACGCACCATGGGGGCGCAGCCGGCGGCCTGAACCGCCACCATGCGCGGGCGCTTGCTGCCGATGAAGCCGATCGCCTCCAGCTCTGCGAACGCCTTCCACATACCGATCAGGCCTGTGCCGCCGCCGGTCGGATAGAAGATGACGTCGGGCACGGTCCAGCCAAGCTGCTCGGCGAGTTCGAGCCCCATCGTCTTCTTGCCCTCGATCCGGTACGGCTCCTTGAGCGTAGAGGTATCGAACCATCCGACTTTAGCTTTGCCGTCGGCAACGAT
>JASHVC010000271.1 GCA_030039655.1 Xanthobacteraceae bacterium
GCATGAATGTCTCTATGCGGATCGTCGGTTCTTTCTTCAGGCCGCCGGCGTAATAACCGGTCCATTCGCCGAGCGGGCCTTCGTCGCGCACGTCGTTGGGATGGAGGAAACCCTCGAAGGCGATTTCGGCATGCGCGGGGATCGGCAGTCCCGTACGAGGGCCACTGATGACCTCGACCGGTTCGCCGATGAGGCCGCCGGCCACATCGTATTCGTTCCGCCCATAAGGAATTTCGAGGCCCGCGATCATGAACAGCGACGGGTGCATGCCGCATACGACCGCAATCGGGCAGGGCTCGCCGCGCTCGTGATAACGGCGCTTGATGATGTCGCCGTGCTTGCCTTTGGAGAACATCACCGTGGCGACGTTCGGCTCGTGCGCCTGCACCCGGTAGGCGCCGCAATTGATCCAACCCGAATCCGGATCGCGCATGATCACCATGTCGCCGGTGCCGATGTAGTAGCCGCCGTCGTGTTCGTGCCAGCGCGGCACCGGGATCTTGAAAATGTCGATGTCCTTCCCGGTGTATACGTTCTCCAACACCGGTCCGCTTTTCACCGTGGCCGGCGCGATTGCTTTCGCCTCTTTCATATAGCGGCGCCAGTAATGCACTAACTCGACGGCGCTGGCGTCGGGATCGAGCCCGAGCGTGATGTTGATGCGCCGCACGGAGGTGAGAATATTCGCCAGGATGCGGCGGCCGCGCGGGAAGCCCGGCACGTCGTCGAATAGTACCGCCTTGTTGCCGATGCGGCGCTGGTAGATGTCGACGATGCCGCCGATTTCCTTCTCGCGCTCGGCGCCCTCGATGTCTTGCAGTTCGCCCGTCGCGCGCAGCTGTGCAATCCACGTGCGCAAATCCTGCCGGTCTTTGCCCCGATCTTTCCCCACTGGCTTCTTGGTGGTGCGGGATTTAACGGCCGTGTCCATGCCCGAGGCTCCGCGTAAGGCGGGACCGGCTTCTCGGCCGATCCGCCCCAATTGTTTAGCCAGAAAATGCGAGGCCGCCAACTGAGGCGGCCTCCAAACGTCGTTGCGGTGAAAAGAAGCTTACTGACCGGCGGCTGGCACTGCGAAGGAGCGGAACGTAGCGTACTTGTCGCCAATTTTCCGCGCGTCCTTGTAGTCGGCGCCGTTCCGCCAAGCTTCCATCTGCTCCACGCTGTCCCAAACCTGAATGGCGACGCGCTTCGGCGCTGTTCCTTCTACCGACGTCACATTCAGACTAGCGGCGAGAAGCTTGCCTCCCGCCTTCTTGATGCTCGCCTGCGCCAGCGGAGCGTATTCTTTGACGTACGCGTCAGGGTTCGACACGTCGATTTCGGTCACCAGATAGACTTGCTTGGATTGGGCATGAAGGCCTTGAACTGCTGCGGCGCCGATTCCGATACCCGCAACCATTGCCAGCGTCACTGCGTGTCGTGTTTTCATGGGTCGCTCCCTCTGGGTAATGATTTTCGCCAGCTCGTTCACGCGCGGTGACGTCTGGCCGGCGCCATCAAGCGCGACCAACACGGTTTTTCAAGGGCATAAGCGTCGCAGGTTTATGGGAAGTGGGAAGGCCGTGTGGCAGCCTACATGTCGAGGACGAGCCGCTCGGTCGCGCAGCCGCAGCAGCAGATCATGACCTTCTCGTTAGAGGCCTGCTCCTCCTCGGAAAGCACCGAGTCGTGGTGGATCGGTGTGCCCGAAATCACTTTCGTCTCGCAAGCGCCGCAGATGCCAAGCTCGCAGGAATAATCGACGTCGACACCGGCGTCGAAAAGAACTTCAAGCACCTTCTTGCCCTCGGGAATGAAATATTCCTCGCCCGAGCGCGCCAGTTCGACCCAGAATCCGCCGAGCTTGGATTCCTGACCGGCACCGGCTTCCTCCTTCGGGGTGAAATATTCGACGTGGATCAGATTGCGCGCCCGGCCCGCTGCCGCGGCCTCGAAGGCCTTGAGCATCGGATTGGGCCCGCAGCAATAAAGGTGCGCGCCCGCCGGCGTTGCGGCGATGGCGGCCGCCATGTTCAAAACGCCGCCGGCCTCGTCGTCGAAGTGCAGATGCACAGAGGCGGGGTCGAATTTTTGCAGCGGTTCAAGAAACGCCATGTCGGTACGGGAGCGGCACGCGTAATAGAGCTTCCACGAACGTTTGCGCGCGGCCAGTTCCTGCACCATGCACCAGATCGGCGTGATGCCGATGCCGCCGGCGAACAAGGTGATCTGCTCGGCGTCTTCGACCAGCGGGAAATTGTTGCGCGGTGCGCTAATCTTGATTTGGTCGCTGACTTTCATCTCGTCGATGATGTAGCGCGAGCCGCCGCGGCTGTTTTCGTCGCGCTTGACCCCGACAGTGTAGCTGTCCGGATTGGCGGCGGACGGGGCGACCAGCGAGAATTGGCGCACCAGGCCGTTGGGAAGATGCAGGTCGATATGCGCGCCGGGCTTGTAGGCTGGCATCGGCGCGCCGTCGACGCGGCGGAACGTGTAAAGCTTGGTGTCGCGCGCCACCCCCTCGATGGCGGCGAGCCGGGCCTCAATCGTATGCGCGGCCATCGCGGGCGTGAGAGTGGCTCCGGCGGCTGATGTGCTCGCGGTGTTCATGTGGCGCATAAATGGCAGCGGCGGCGGGTCGGCGCAACCTGTCTTTTGTTCTGTCATTCCGGGGCGCGGGCGAAGCCCGCGAGCCCGGAATCCATAGCCATTGATTGTAAGGTTTTTGGAAAGCCGTACCAAATTCTCCGGCGCCGGGAGTATGGATTCCGGGCGCGGCCTACGGCCGCCGGAATGACTTTCACTTCTCCACCGCCCGTACCGATGTCTCCGGCATCACGCCGGGGCGTTGCCGCGCCAGGGTCTCGCGGCCGGAGAGCTCCCAGTCACCGGCGGTGGCGCGGCGGGCGAATGTCTCCCAGCGCTCGATCCAATCGCCCAGCTGATAGCCATGCCACGGCGAGGTCACTGTCAGCGTATGCAGCCCGAGCCGTTCCCATAGCGCCTTCGCGTGCTCCATATGCTCACGCGTCGGCAAGGCCAGCGGTGCCATCGGCCGCTTACGCGTGGCGTCGATCAGCATGCTGGAGTCCGATTGGTCAGGTCCGTATTGCGCGCCCTGTACGCCGCCGCGATAGGGCACGAGCTGCACGTCCTCGATCGGATTTGAGCGGTAGGCGAGCGACCACAGCACCGCATCGACGCTTGTCGGATCGATATCGTCGCTCACCGCCACGACGATCTTGCCGCAATTCGACATGAGCGTCGCCGCACCGTGCAGCGCGCGCCAGACTTCCGTGCGCGGCGTGCCGTGGGCGATCTGCAGGAAGATGACGGGCCGCAGGTTGGTGAGCCGTTCGTGCATGGCAACGTGCAGCACGCCTTTGATCGCCAGTTGGTCGCGCAAGTGCGAAAGAAACAACGGCTCGTAGGCGACTTTCTTGATCACGCTCGACTCGCTCGGCGTCACTTGGCTGATGATCGAGCAAAACACCGGCTTCTTCTTACGCGTGATGGCCGTCACCCGCATCGGCATGTTGAAGGCTTCGAGCGCCACATAGCCGTTGCTTTCACCGAATGGCGCCTCGGGCTCCAGCACTTGCGGATCGATCAGGCCCTCGATGACGATTTCGGCATCGGCGGGCACAACGAGATCGACCGTCTTGCATTTTACGGTGCGGATCGGTTCGCCGGCCAGCGCGCCCGCAACGCCTAGTTCGTCGAGATCGATGGCAAGCTTTTGCGGGCCCGTGAAGACGATGACCGGCGCGGCCCCGATCACGATGGCGATTGGCATCGGCTCCTTGCGCTCGCGATATTTGAGCCAGTGCACGAAACCGCCGGCGCCAGTCGCTTCGCGCGCCACCATGCGCACCGCGAGCCGGTCGGCGGCTTTGAGCGCCGCGCGGTAGGTGCCCATGTTCTGCACGCCGGTTTCGGGATCGCGGGTGATGCACAGCGTCGCCGTCAGATACGGCGCTGAGTCAAACCCGGGTGTCGAGACCGGCACCGGCAACGCCGAGAGGCCTCCCGGTGACTGCAGATCGGTGCCGGTGAGCACGACCTCCTGACAGGGCGCGGACGCAACGGTGATCGGCGCGATCGGATGCGCAATCGCGGCCATCCAGGCCTCACCGATCTCCTCGACCTTGCGGCCCATGCCGAGGGCGTAGATTTGCGGCGAAGACGCGAGCGCCCCGACCACCACGGGGATGTCGTATTTGCGGCCCTTAGAGTCGATGACATTGGTGAACACGAAGGCGCGACGCTTTTCCTCGGGCACGCCACCGACGAACTGCCAGCGCACCAGCGGATGCAGCTCGGTGTCCTTGTTGATCGGCGTGTCGATCCGCTGCACGAGGCCGGCGGCTTCGAGATCGGCGAGATGGTCCTGAAAGTCTAATCGCGGTCCGCTATGTGCGGAGCGAGTGCGGACGGCGCCAGCGGCGTGATCGAGCATGACGGGATGGCAACTCCGTGCTAAGGGGCGCCGACCGTATCACACCCGCAGCGCAGCCGACAAAACGCGGGTTCTGGCGTCTCGACCGGAGAGAACAATGTACGTTCCTGCACACTTCAAGGAAGATCGGATTCCGGTACTGCACGACGCCATCAGAAAGTATGGCTTCGCCACATTGGTGACGTCGAGCGGACAGGAATTGGAGGCGAGCCATCTGCCGTTGCTGCTCGATCCTGAGCCGGCACCCTTCGGAACAGTGCTGGGCCATTTGGCGCGCGCCAATCCGCAATGGCAGCGGGTCAAACCGGACATCGAGGCGTTGGCGATATTTCTCGGGCCAAATACCTACATCACGCCATCGTGGTATCCGACCAAGCAGCAGAACGGCAAAGTCGTTCCGACGTGGAACTATCTCGCCATCCACGCCTACGGCACACTGAGCTTCTTCGACGATCCCGCGGAGTTGCGCGCCCACGTGTCGAAGATGACCGACACGCACGAGTCGGCGCGCGCCGCGCCGTGGGCGGTGAGCGATGCGCCCGAGAGTTTTGTGCAGGGCATGCTGCGCGCCATTGTTGGATTCAAACTGCGTATCACCCGGCTCGAGGGCAAATGGAAGATGAGTCAGAACCGGCCGACGCAGGATGTGACTGGAGTATTGGAAGGCTTGGCGCGCCAGGACGGCGAAGCTAACGGAGCCGTCGCCGAGATTGTCGCGGAGCGTCAGGCGCGGAGCTGACGACCTTCGTTGCTTGCGGCCGCCGCAAGGTGTTCGGCGAACACGCGTCCGATCATCACCACGACTGGACCCGACGGCGGCTCAGCTGCGAGCCGGGCCGGGAGATCGGAGATGGTTGCGGCGACCACGCGCTCTTTGGGCCGTGTCGCGCGTTCGACCGCGACCGCGGGAGTCTGCGGATCGAGACCCGCCTGCACGGCGCGCGCGACAAGCTCGGGCAGTGTTTTGGTCGGCATGTAGACGACGGTCGTCACCGCCGGATCGGCGAGGCTCGCCCAATCGATGTCGGTCGGCAGTTTTCCATCGCGGCCGTGGCCGGTGATGTATTGCACGCGGCGCGCTTCGCCGCGGCGGGTCAGCGAAACGAGCAAGCGGCTTGCGGCGCCTTGCGCGGTGGTGATGCCGGGTACGACTTCGAGCGAAATTCCCGCCGAGCGGCACGCGGCGATCTCTTCATCGGCACGGCCGAAGATCATCGGATCGCCGCCCTTGAGCCGGACGACGCGCCGGCCCGCCTTGGCGAGCGAGATCATCAGCGTGTTGATGTCGTCTTGCTTGCAGGAGGGCGCGTGGCCGGTTTTGCCCACCAGCATTTTCTTTGCTTCGCGGCGCGCGAAATCGAGGATGTCTGTGGAAACCAGATCGTCAAACAGAATGACGTCGGCCGATTGCAGCGCACGCAGCGCACGTAGCGTCAACAATTCCGGATCGCCGGGGCCGGCGCCGACGAGGACGACTGAGCCAGCACTCTGCGCATCCGTCGGTTTCAGTAACGCGTCGAGATCGGAATCCGTCGGTGTTGCGTTCGGCGCGACGACGGCGCGGTCAACAAAGCGTTCCCAGAAAGTGCGGCGGCCGCGGAATGGGATCGCCAGCGCCTGTA
>JASHVC010000272.1 GCA_030039655.1 Xanthobacteraceae bacterium
CCCCGACATTGTTGCCGATCCGGCGCCGCCCGCTGTCGAGTTGAGTGAGGCGCAGCGCACGGTGTTTTCGATGCTGTCGCTGCTCTACCGCATCGAGCGCGAGTCGGACGGGCGCGTCAGTGTCTGCCGCGACGCCAAGGACATCGAGCGCTGCCTGAAAGACGACGTGCTTGCCGCGGTCCCGCACATCGAAGGCGCCGAGGCGATCGACGCGAACCTGGAACTGCTCGATGTGCTCTACGAGGCCGGGCTGCGTTCGCTCGGGCCGGTGTGGAGCCGGCCGAACGCGTTCGGCGAGGGCGTGCCGTTTCGCTGTCCGTCCTCGCCCGACACCGGCCCGGGCCTGACCGACCTCGGCAAGACGCTGATCAAGGAATGCAATCGCCTGCGTATTCTAATCGATCTATCGCACCTGAACGAGCGCGGCTTCTGGGACGTGGCCGAACTCAGCAACGCGCCGCTGGTCGCCACCCATTCCAACGCCCACGCCATCAGCCCGCATTCGCGCAACCTCACCGACCGCCAGCTTGACGCCATCCGCCAATCGGGCGGCCTGGTCGGCGTCAACTTCGCCGTCAGTTTTCTGCGTCCCGACGGCGGCCGCGACAAGAACACGCCGCTCGAGCTGATCGTGCAGCACACCGAGCATCTGCTCGAACATCTGGGCGAAGACGGCGTCGGCTTCGGCTCCGATTTCGACGGCGCGCAGATGCCGGCCGAACTGGAAAACGCCGGCGGCCTGCAGAAACTCGTCGCCGCGATGCGCGAACGCGGTTTCAGCAAAAAGCTGATCGAGAAAGTCTGCTACCGCAATTGGCTGCGGGTGCTGAAGAAGACGTGGAGCTAATGTCGCTAATGAATCCGCTAACACGGCGTCGCACCCCCGGTGGATAGCCGCAATCCGGCCACACTGCGGGATGCTCAGTTTCCGCGTTTCACTGACATATCCGCAACGGCTCGAGCAGAGGAGGGCGACCATGCGTGAGCCAAACATGGACAAGTTGAATGAACTGGTCGGCAAGCTTGTCGGCGACCTCGGGGCCGCCATGGCCGGAGCGAGCGTTCTGCTCGGCGACCGTCTCGGCATCTACAAGGCGATGGCCGACGGCACGCCGATGACCTCGGCTGAAATCGCCAAGAAGGCGGGCCTGCACGAACGCTACGTTCGCGAATGGCTGTCCGCGCAAGCCGCGTCCGGCTATATCGACTATCAGGCCGACAAGAACACGTTTTCGCTGTCGCCCGAGCAGGCCATGGCGTTTGCCGAAGAAGGCTCGCCGGCCTTCTTTGCCGGCGCGTTCGACGTGGTGCAGGCGACTTATCTGGACGAGCCCAAGGTCGCCGAAGCGTTCCGCACCGGCAAGGGCGTTGGCTGGCACGACCATTCCAAGTGTCTGTTCTCCGGCACCGAGCGCTTTTTCCGGCCGGGCTACAACGCCAATCTGGTGCCGAATTGGATTCCGGCGCTTGACGGCGTGGAGGCCAAGCTCAAGGCCGGCGCCAAGGTAGCCGATGTTGGCTGCGGCCATGGCGCTTCCGCCATCGTGATGGCGCAAGCTTATCCGAAGTCGCAGTTCTTCGGCTTCGACTACCATGTGCCATCGATCGAACGGGCCAAGGTGCTGGCCAACGAGGCCGGCGTTGGCGACCGCATCAAGTTCGCGCAAGCCTCCGCCAAGGACTTCCCGGCGCAAAACTACGACCTGGTGGCGTTCTTCGATTGCCTGCACGACATGGGCGACCCGGTCGGCGCCGGCAAACACGTCAAACAAACATTGGCGAAGGACGGGACCTGGATGATCGTCGAGCCGTTCGCGCACGATGCACTGAAGGACAATCTCAATCCGGTGGGCCGCGTCTACTATGCGGCCTCGACCTTCATCTGCACGCCGGCATCGCTATCGCAGGAAGTGGCGCTTGGGCTCGGCGCGCAGGCTGGCGAGCGCCGTCTGCGTCAGGTCGCGACCGAAGCCGGCTTCTCGCGCTTCCGCCGCGCCACCGAGACGCCGTTCAACATGATCTTCGAGGCGCGGGCTTAGCTGGTTGTAGCCCGGGTGAAGCCAACGGGTCCGGCCCGAAGTGGCCGGCCCGATGACAGGCTCCGCGTAACCCGGGAACGATTGACACGCTGCCCCGGACTACGCCGTACTCCATCCGGGCTACAACCTACATGCGTGAACGAAGTCGCCCCTCGTCACACCATCGGCGAATCCGATCCCGGATTTCGCTCCGCTCCATCCGGGCTACGTGAGCTCTTCCGCGATCCAACGCGTAATCGACCTGTGCGTCGGTGACCAGCCGAGAGCGGCGGCGGCTTTGCCGCGCACGCGGCTGTTGGAGCCGAGCGAGAACACCGCCATGTTGCGGCCCCACGCGGCGATGGCTTCGTCGGCGGACCATGATTGCGCGACGCCGAGATTAAGCTTGGCCGCGATGGCGTTGGCGATTGCGCCCAAGGCTTCTTCGCCGCTCTCGACATACATGAAGGTGCGCGCCGGCGCTTTCGTCAGCGCCAACACATAGAGCGCCGCCACGTCGGCGATGTGCACGTTCGACCAGCGGTTCAGGCCGCGGCCGATGAAACGCGCGACGCCGGACGTCTTGGCTTGGCGCACCAGTGCGGGAATTTGCACGGTCTGTGCCGGCGGCCCGAGCGTATGGCCGTAAATCATACTGTTGCAGATCACCACCGACCGGATGCCGGGTGCGTCCAGCACCAAGTGGTCGATGGCCACGCGCGCGGCCTTTTCAGCGACCGGCGTCAGCGCCGTTGTTTCTTCGAAAATTTTGTACGACGGCTCGCCCATGGCGTGATCGGCGACGATGCTCGATCCGCTGGAATGGATCAGAGCCTTGCCGGAGCCGGCGAGCGCGGCGATCAAAGCCTCGACGGCGCCGCGATGATCGCTCGAGGCGGCATTGATGACGGCGTCGGCGGCGCGGGCCTCGGCTTGCAGCAACGCCGTGTCGTCGAGCGATCCGATGACCGGCTCGATGCCATGCGCCGTGATCGCGTCGGCCTTGGCCTGGCTGCGAACGAGACCGCGAACCTCATGGCCCGCGGCAATCAGCGCGCATGCCACCGAGCCGCCGATATAGCCATTCGCCCCGGTGAGGAAGATTCGCATGTTGCGTTAATTCACTACCCTGAATCGTAGAGCAGCGATACGCGACGCGATGATCGCGACCCCCTCTCCCCGGAGGGGAGAGGGCTGGGGTGAGGGGGTTCGGAAGTATGAGAAAGACTCCGGCTTCCGAACCCCCTCACCCTCACTCGCTGCGCTCGCTCGACCTCTCCCCTCCGGGGAGAGGTGAATCACGCAACGGCGCTATTTGGTGCTAGTCCTTCGGCAGCACCGACACGTCCTTGCCATCCCGATACGCCGGATGCTTCCAGCCATTCTCGTCGTAATCGGCCATGCACTTGTCCACCAGGGCTTCCATCTGCTTGAGCTGGCCGTTGAACTGCGCCTGTTGCAGCGGAAAGATGCGCACCAGCTCGTGGCTGCCGGAATAATTCATTTCGTAAAGCTCGTGGCGAGCGCCGAACTCGGTGCCGATCGCGTCCCACAACAGCTTCATGATTTTGATGCGCTCCTTGTAATCGACGCCGTTGGAGCCGCGCACGTATTTGGCGAGATATTTGTCGACATCCGGATTTTTGAAATCGAGCGCGTGGGAGGGCAGGTAGATCAGGCCCGACGCCACCACCTTTTCTACGATGTTGCGGACCTGCGGATAGGCTTCGGTCATGAACAGGCGGTAGGTGCTCGACACGCGGCCGTTCGGCAACACGGCGCCGTTGACCCACGGCTCCGGGTTCATCGCCATGGCGTCGGTCAGCGACCAGAACAGATTGCGCCAGCCGATCACTTCGCCGATCTGCGCCTGCACGCCGCGGAAACTCTCGACGCCGGTGGCGCGCGCGGCCTTGAACAAAAGGCCCGCGATGAAATCGAGTTTCACCGCGAGCCGCGTGCAGCCCTGCATGGTGAAGCCGTTGAAAAAGCCGGAGCGCGGAT
>JASHVC010000273.1 GCA_030039655.1 Xanthobacteraceae bacterium
GTTATTTTGTCGGTGCGTATCACATATTTTCCGCCAGTATTAGCCATTGCCGCCGCAGCCTTATCAACGACCTCAGCCTTGAACGTTGCAGGGTCGTTTATCTTGCGAAGCGCGACAACAACATATGTTGGCGGCTTTGCTTGTGCGTAAATTGTCTGGATTAGGGAACCGCCAATCGCAATGCCAGCAAGTAGCGTTAGAGCCTGTTTGAAATGTACTTTCACGTGGATCCTCCCTTGCGACGACCAAAAGCGCCTTCTCGGCGCTCCGCGTCACGCAAAAGGTAGGACAATTGCGGCGCCCTTGCGCGATAATTCTGGTGTTATCATAGAGCCGCAATTGCTCTATTTTTGTGCATCACTTTGATGAAGCAAGAGATGCTCTCTTTTTGACCGCCGAGTTTGCCTTGACCCAAAGCAGGTTGTGGCCTTACCTTTCGGCGGCGCTTAGGTTCGATGCGGGGATGATCATCATGGTTCGATTTCTGCGACTTCGATTCGCTGCGGCCTCAATGATTGCCGCGGCCATAATCGCGTCGACGACCGCCTCCGGGTGGGCGTTCAGTCAGCAGATGCTTAGCCCCGGGGCGAACGGCAACTATAACTTCAATTATTCCGATCCGGACCACCAGACCACCACCGGCCAGAGCACACCTCCGTCTGAATCGAATAGTCCAGGGTTTCACTTCAGTGTTGAGCAGGGCCAGACGGGGCCGTTCAGCGGTTTTCAGAACAGCAATCGCTCTTTTGGCAACGGCAACGATCCGACATCTCCGGGATACTATATCCAGCCGCACGGCAACGGGAACTGAATCTCCGGTATAGCGATCGCCACTCCGACAGCGGTCCAGTCGCGGCCCGCTGCTCTCGTTTGTGGCGGCAAAGACGTTACGGTCAATTTGTTGGAATTGCGGTGCCGGTGATGTCGCTTATGCCGCGACAGCCGAAGTCATAGTGACCGTGTGGAATAGACGCTAGGTGCCAATTGCTGCCGTAAGCAGCTGCGACAAAACGAACGCTCGCCTTGCCTATATTGGATCGGCCTTCGACAGCGCGTTCGGCCCTGTCGGAGTCGCGTTGATGGTGATCACGCGGTCAACGTAATGCTCTCGCCGCGCGTCACAACGGCAGTGTCGAAACCGCCGCAACATCGCTGATAAATCGAAAACTGATCAGAACGGCTCAGAGAAAGTCCCGGCCATCTTGGGTTGGCCGGGGCTGGAGTAGGAGATACTAATCGGCTGCACCAATCGCAAAAGCCCCCAATCTTCGGCGTCTATCGCATCGAAGGCCCGAAGTTAAACAAGTAATTTACACCGACGCGTATTGTATCGGTTGAGGCATCCGAGACGGTATGACGAAACGCGGTGGGGAATCCCGGATAACTAAAATCCCGCCCCACATTATCGAACTCAAAATGCAGGTATTCGACCTTGAACGTCAACTGTGGAGCGAAGATCCATTCCACTCCGCCACCGGCCGCCCACCCGCTGTCAGTGCCAGAGGCGCTTGCGATCATACCGGTGAGCAGGGAAGGACTTGGACCGCCCGGACAAACGCCGCCACCAGCCACTACGCACGTGACCGTGCGATCAGTTGAACTGTGGCTCCATGCCCAGCCGCCCGTTCCATATAGCAACACATTGTTCCAAGCATAGCCGAGACGACCCCGCACGGTGCCGAAGTCATCTATATTGGTGTCGGAGGTTGCGCAGCCCGTCGCACTGCATCCCGAATCTGTTCTCTTGATGTCGGCCCCGGATATGTCGGCCTCGATGCCAACAACCCAGTTTGGCACGAACATATAATTCCAGCCTATTTGAACGCCGCCGAAGACACCGTTCCCGTCACTGCTGTTTGTGTCTACCAGCGCACCAGCGGCGTCCGATGAATTACTGTCGACGTGTTGCCACCCATACCCAAGATGGCCACCGAAATAGAATCCTGTCCAACTCCATACTGGCGGTGGCGGTGCGGGTGGTGCCTTGACCGGCATGTCGGCCCCAAGAGCAGGGCTCCCAATCAATGCGGCAATGGCAGCGATGCCAAGCAATACTCTCTTCATAACGCGTACTCCGCAAACGCAACCTGAACTAGCTCGACCACTAACACGCTTGAACACGCCCTGTTGTTGCTGGTCGGCCACACTGGCCAGGAATCTGCTATTATTTGGAGGACTGACCGCTTAGCAATCGCCCGATCGCGTTGAAATTAGCGACAGCAAAAGAACAGGATGCGGCGAGGTTGCGATTGATGGCGATGCCACCCGGCTCGTGTCGGTGACTCGACTCTGTCAGCGGCGCTGCGCGATTCGAGCCGATAGACCGTACACTTCCGCATGCACACTTCCGCATGGGCTTGAAGCTCATGTAATCTTTGGCCAATCACACGTGCGTTTCGCCGCCAAATACGAACCTTCAGATGTCAAACCACGTCGAACTGCCCCCATACGGCAACCGCACGTTACCGTCGGACATTCGCTCCCGCACCATCGTCGGCATCAACGGCCTGACCGTCCACATTCTGGAAACCGGCTACGAGACTCCGGGCCAGCCGGCGTTACTGCTGCTGCACGGCTTTCCTGAGCTTGCCTACAGCTGGCGTAAGGTGATGCTGCCTCTGGCGGCGGCGGGCTTTCATGTCATCGCCCCAGACCAGCGCGGCTACGGACGCACCACGGGTTGGGATAGCTCTTACGATGCTGACCCCGATCCGTTTCGGATGCTCAATATGGTGCGCGACGCGATGGCGCTGATTTTCGCGCTCGGCCATCGCCACGTGGCCGCTGTGGTTGGACATGACGCGGGCTCGCCGGTCGCGGCCTGGAGCGCCCTCGTGCGGCCCGACATCTTCCGTTCGGTGGTGATGATGAGTTCGCCGTTCCCAGGCGTGCCCAGTATGCCGTTCAACACCGCGAACGGTGCAGCGCCGCGGCGCGCGCCAATGACCGATGACGAATTCGATGCCGAGCTGGCGAAGCTCAAACCGCCGCGCAAGTACTATCAGAACTATCAGCGCACGCCCGGCGCCAATAACGACATGCTGCATGCGCAGCAGGGCCTGCACGCTTTCTTCCGCGCCTACTACCACTACAAGAGCGCCGATTGGGCGGGCAACAAACCACATCCCCTCAAGGCACGTACCGCCGAAGAATTGGGTAAAATGCCTACCTATTACGTGATGGAGCGCGACAAAGGCATGGCGGCGAACGTCGCGCCTTTCATGCCGTCAGCAGACGAGATTGCGCGCTGCAAATGGCTGACGGACGACGAAATTTGCGTATACGTAACTGAATACGGCCGAACCGAATTCACGGGCGCCCTCCAGGGCTATAGGGTACGACGCGGTACGGATGCAAAGAGCATTGCCGAGATGCACACCTTCTCGGGCCGCACGATCGATGT
>JASHVC010000274.1 GCA_030039655.1 Xanthobacteraceae bacterium
CCGAGCGCCTCGAGGCTGTCGGCCGCCAGCATGCAAAACTCGGCGTCTGCCGCGAGCGAGGCGGTGCCAACCGTATCGGCATCGAACTGAATGAACTCGCGGAAACGTCCGGGTCCCGGCTTCTCGTCGCGAAACACCGAGCCGGTCTGAAACCGGCGATAGGGAAACGCGAGCGACTCGAAATTTTCCGCCACGTAGCGCGCCAGCGGCGCGGTCAGGTCGTAGCGCAACACCAGCCACTGGCCGTCATCATCCGCGAACGAGAATACGCCCTCATGCGGCCGATCCTGGTCGGGCAGGAATTTGCCGAGTGCATCGGCAAACTCGATGCACGGCGTCGCCAGCCGCTCGAAGCCGTATGAGGCGTAGACCTCGGAGAGCTTGCCGATGAGCTGCTCGTGGATTGTGAGCATCTTGCCGGTGGAGTCGGAAAATCCGCGCGGCAGCCGTGCCTTGGGCCGATCGGGCGGGCGGGATGCTTGATCCACCATTGCGGTTTCCTGTCGTTGCGGCCGTTCAAGTAGCAATTTGCCGGGCGGCGCGCTAGCAAGCGCGAGGCTCTCTGCGAGTGCGGGTTTTAGATCGATTCGCGGCGGAAGACGCGCGTCACCACGTAGGCGTGGGTCTTAAACCCGCTCCTGCTAATGGTCGGCGACGGCTCCGGTCTTGGCCGCACTGCCGCGGCCTTTCAGCGAGCGCTTGAACGCGTCAAATGCCGGTGACGATCCTTCAAAGATGAATTCGCCGCGTTCCACGATGATTCCGGCAGCGCCGGAGGATTTGAGGAACTTGACGATGCTGTACAGCTTGGAGCGCTGGCAGTAGGCGACAACGAAAGTGCGTCCGTCGGACTTCGCCGTAGTGGGGTTGCCATCCCACGAGGTGAGAACGCATCCATACTTCTCGGTCAGTTGTTTTTTCACCGCCGCGGATTCCGCCGGAATGGAAAAGCGCAGAATCAGCCGCCCAGTGGCGTGCATGCGCGCCTCGATCTGCTCGACCAGGTGTTCCAGCGCGCTCAGCGCCCGATTGCTCCACAGCGGCGCGCGGGACGAGGCGATCAGGCAAGCCTGGGTTTCCAGCACGGTGCCGCCGGCTATTTCCTTGAGATGATTTTCCGCCAGCGTCGTTCCGGTTGAGGTGAGATCGACCACAAAGTCGGCGACGCCCGCGGCCGGCGCGCCTTCGGTGGCGCCGGACGATCCCACGAGCGAATACTCGACGATGCCGTGCTCGGAGAAGAAAGCGCGGGTTAGCCGCGAAAATTTAGTGGCAACGCGCAGGCTTCTGCCGTGGCGCTGATGAAACAGCATGGCGGCCTCATCGAGGTCACCCACCGTCGAAACATCGACCCACGATTGCGGGATGGCAACAACTAGCCGCGCCGCGCCAAATCCGAGCTTGGGCAGCAGCACCGAGGATATGGGCGCACCCTCACCATATTCGCGATACAGATCGAGCCCGGTGATGCCGGCGTGGGCGTCGCCCTGCTCTACGCGGTTCGGAATTTCTTCCGGGCGAAGATAAATGACGTCGACGTCATCCACGCCGACTAGGCTCGACACGTATTCGCGTCCGTTGCCGACGCGGCGAACGTCGAAGCCGCATCCATTGAGAAAATTAAGGGACATCTCCTGCAGCCGGCCCTTGCTCGGCAAGGCGAGGACGAGCTTTTGCGCGCGCGAGGTCATGGCGTCTTACCCTCCGCGACTGCCGCGCTTTCACGCCGCGCATAGGTCTGAAGATCAGCGAAGGTCAGGTGCTTATCGGCACGCTCATCAAGTCGCCGCACGCGTGGCGAGCCTTTCTTCCCTTTGCCGTCCCCGACGAAGACCACGTAAGGGACGTTGTGCTTGGCCGCGTAAGCCAGCGCATCGCGCTCGCCGCGGCCGGATAGTTCAAGCTCCACGGACCAGCCGGCCTCGCGCAGTAGTGCGCTGGCGCGAATGCAATCGGCGTGGCCCGCTTTTCCCTCGGCGACCACGAGCGCCTGGGGCGCGTTCGCCTCGCGCGAGGTCGCATCGGGTTTCTGCAATGCCAAAAGCAGGCGATCGAGGCCGATACCGAACCCGACGGCTGGGATCGACGCATTGGCGCCGAGGCCTTCGAGCAAATTATCGTAGCGGCCGCCGCCGCAGACATGGCCGATTTGCGGGAGGTTCTTTGCGGAAACCTCGAACAAAAATCCGGTGTAATACTCCAGGCCCCGGCGCAGCCCGACATTAAAGTACAGCGCCGCCGGGCTCAGCCCATAAGCATTGAAATAGGAGAGCCGGGTTTCGCAGCGCTCCAGGATCGGATCAATCGCGGCGATCTTGAAGGCGCGGAAATGATCGCGAGTGGCCTTCAGCGCGGCCTCGGGTTTGGCGCGGATCTTCAAGAGATCGAGTACGCCTTGCATGAGTTCGGTCGAAATCGGCTCGGCCTGCTGCGCGGTCCGGGTGATGAGTCGTTCGACAATTTCTTCAGGCGTGCGTCCGCCTACGTGGCGCACATCGGCGAGAGCGAACACTTCCTTGATCAGCAACTCGGCCTTGCCCGGTTCAACCGAGGAAAGAAGCGAAGCCAATTCGCCGAACTCGTCGGTCTTTGCTGCAGCCGAAGAATCCTGTGCGGAAGCGGCCGAGATAAAGTGCGTCTCTTTTTGACTGCGTAGAGCCACGCGCCGAATGCGGGTCTTCGAGCGCTCGTTGATCGGAAGCTGGTCGATGAACGCATTGCGGATATCGACGTCGCCGATTTCGACCGATGTCTCCTCGAGGCCGGTGGCTTTCAGAGCATCCAGCGCGGCGGCGAGAATCTCGGCGTCGGCAGCCTCGCGCGACGACGCGCCGATGAACTCGGCGCCGGCTTGATAGAACTGCCGGTAGCGGCCGTCGCTGGTGGATTCATAAGTGAACGCCGGACCGAAATAACTCAGCCGCGCTTTGCGCGTAGCGCCGCGCGCTGTGCCGTCGGCCGATTGCCGCTGGCGCAGATACGCGCGGCAAACCGGGATTGTCAGTTCCGGCCGCAGACAGACTTCCTGTCCGGCCGGGTCGGGGAAGATGTACATCTGCCGGCGGATATCCTCGCCCGAGCGGTTGAGGAACGGCGCCGAGCTTTCCAGGATCGGCGGATCGATGGCCGCGTAGGCATAGCGCCGCAGTGTCGCCTCGACGGCATCGCGCGCGGCCTGCAGGGCGACGGCGTCGTCGCCCGCGTAGTCACGCGTGCCGGAAATGCTCGGTTGTGGCGCCTGCATAACGCTGCCTTTAGCCCAGATTGTAGTCCAAAGCCGTTTCCGCGCGCCTAAGGCCGCGGCATCGTGGGCCTGCATATATAGGAAATTGCAGATAAATCCAGGATTGCGGCCGCGCCGATCGGGCCTTTTTCGTCGCTGAAATCAAGAGCTTCGCTTTCGCCCCGAAGGCGGCCGCTCAGATCGTCTGAACCGCAGCAAAATGCTCACCCATCAGTTGGAAATTCGCCCACAGGTGCCTCCAGCCAAGCTTGGCTTAAAGCGACGACTTGTGACTGCGATCACAGAGCGGCTCGGCTGTCGCACGTATGGTTATCAGCATCGGACGGAGGAGAAACCAATGCTGACGACGACATCCCGGCGGACCCGTTACGACTTTCGTCACCACCGGACGGTCGTGAATTTGGCCGCTGTCGCCTGGGTCGCTACCCTAATGATATCAGCCTATTACGTATTCAGCGTGCTGGTGAC
>JASHVC010000275.1 GCA_030039655.1 Xanthobacteraceae bacterium
GGCGGCGCTCAACAATCTGGCTACGCTCTACAGAGAGCAGGGCCGCTACGTCGATGCCGAGCCGCTCTTCAAGCGGGCGCTGGCGATCTGGGAGAAGGCCCTCGGGCCCGATCATCCCGATGTCGCGGCGGCGCTGAACAATTTAGCAGAGCTCTACCGTGAGCAGGGCCGCTACGCCGAGGCCGAGCCGCTCGACAAGCGGGCGCTGGCGATCCGCGAGAAGGCCCTCGGGCCCGACCATACTGATGTCGCGAATTCGCTGAACAATTTGGCCTTGCTCTATCACTTTCAGCGCCGCTATGCCGAAGCCGAGCCGCTCTTCAAACGGGCGCTGGCTATCGACGAAAAGGCGCTCGGGCCCGATCATCCCGATGTCGCGACGGAGCGGAACAATCTGGCTGCACTGTATGATGACCAGGGCCGGTACGCCGATGCGCTTCCGCTGGCTCGCACCACAATTTCCAATAAAACCGCGAAAACGTGGCCTGCGGTGTCCGTCTTGCTTGGTGCGCGGGACGCCAAGCTTATTGCCGCGGACGAAGCCATCGACGACAGCCTCAACGTAGTGCAACACGCCTCGCAGACTTCCGCAGGCGAAGCCCTCAATGCGCTGGCTGTGCGGTTTTCCGCAGGTACTGATGGGCTGGCCCAGCTAGTGCGCAAGGATCAGGACCTTGCGGGCGAGAGTGCCAATCTCGACAAGGCGATCAGCGCCGCCGTGTCCAAGGAGCCGTCCAAGCGCGATGCCGCCGCCGAGCAGAAGATCAGAGAACGCATCGCCGCCATTACAAAGGAGCGAGACGACCTCGGCAAAGTGTTCGTGCAGGAATTCCCTGACTATGCGGCACTGTCGCGGCCTGAGCCGCTAGCGGTCAAGGACATTCAGCCACTGCTTGCCGACGACGAAGCGCTCGTCATCGTCGATCTCGAAGAGAAGAAAAGTTACGTTTGGGCGCTCACCCGCAAAACGGCGGATTGGAAGGAGCTTGCGGTCACGGCGAACGAGGTCACGAAAGCCGTCGCGGCGTTGCGCAGCCTGCTCAGGTTCGACACTGCAAAACCATTCGATACCCAGGCGAGCTTCGCGCTGTACCAGAAAATCCTGGCGCCGGTGGAGGACACGTTCGGCAGCAAGCGGCGCCTGAGTCTGGTCCTCGACGGCGCGCTGACCAGCCTGCCGCCGCAGCTTCTCGTCACGCGCGATCCCACCGGCAAGGCGCTCAAGGACGTGGACTGGCTGATCCGCGACCATGCGGTCGCGGTGCTGCCCTCGGTGGAGAGCCTGAAGGTGCTGCGCGGCAAGTCGGCCATAGCGGAAGCGGCCGAGCCGCTGATCGGATTCGCCGATCCGCTTTTCAACCGAAGTCCCCGGCAACTGGCGGAAAACACCAGAGTAGCGACCGACGTAGCCGTCGCACGTGGCGTTCGCGGCACTGTGGCTGACGTCGACGAGCTCAAGTCCGCGCTGCCGCCACTCCCCGAGACCGCGACCGAATTGCAAAAGGTTTCCGCAAGCGTCCATGGCGATCCGTCCGATCTGTTCATCGGCACCGACGCCACCGAGACTCGGGTTAAACAGGCAAAGCTCGATCAATTCCGTATCGTCTATTTCGCCACTCACGGGCTGCTCGCCGGCGAGGTTGCCGACTTTGCCAAGCTCAACGCCGAACCCGCGCTGGTGCTGTCGCTACCCGAGCATCCGACCGAGTTCGACGACGGGCTCCTGACCGCGAGCGAGGTGGCGCAATTGAAGCTCGACGCCGATTGGGTCGTGCTGTCGGCCTGCAACACGGCGTCGGCGGAAAAGCCCGGTGCTGAGGCACTGTCAGGCTTGGCGCGCGCTTTCTTCTATGCGGGGGCGCGCTCGCTCGTTGTATCCAACTGGGAGGTCAATTCCGACAGCGCCGTGGCGCTGATGACGGGCACATTCGCGGCGCTTGCTGCTGATCCGAAGCTCTCGCATGCCGAGGCCCTGCAAAAGTCCATGCTGGCGATGATCGACAACCCGCAACGTCCCGATTGGGCCGATCCCAAACACTGGGCGCCGTTCATCGTGGTCGGCGAGCCGGCGAAGCCGTAGGGGCGGGTCTTAGACCCGCCCCTACGCGCGGCGCCCCGTGAGCGCTGCTAAATCTCGAAGCGCTCGACAATGAAATAGAAGATGAGCATGAGGCCCGCGGCGGCGGCGAACCATTGCGGATTGCCGCACAGGCTCGGCATTTGCTGGCAGACGTGCGTCGCCCAATCGCTGCCGTAGCTTCGCATCTCGGCAAATGAGTAAAACACGCCCGTCGCAACTGTGCAGGCGATCCCGCACCACAATGCAAGCGCAGACATGACCAACAATACACCGTTTCGAGCACGACATTCTTGTTTACTGAAACTCGAAAAGCGGCGTCCCCTCAGCGTTTTGGTGAACTCGAAAAGAGCGTCCCCTGGCCCCCAATCTGACGTGAGAAGCAGACTCCCATCGTCTCAGCGGCGTCAAGCGAAACCGGTGCGGGCAGATGTGAATGTCGTGCATATGTGAGCGCTGGCCGTCACGACGGCGCGAAAACCGAATGCGGTGTGCCGTTACCTGCAATGGAATTCAGGCGACGGCAGACAGTCACTTTTGCGATGGCGGCCGCTCCAGCGCCTTACGGTCCCATTTCGCCAGATCGGCCGTGGCCGCGTAGGTCTCCTGCAGAAATTCGAGGAGCAGCCGGTCGGGATCGCGCGCCAGGCGCACCGCGTCGTAAGGCAAGATGAATTGTCCGACATTCTTGTCGTAAAAGCCTTCGGAGTTCGTCAGGCGCGCGTCGCCATAACCGTCCGGCTCCGGATAGGCGTAAACGTAGAAGGCCGCCTTGCCGTAACCGCCGTTGCCCGGCCAGAAGCCGCAGCTTGAGCATTCGTGCGAGTAGGCTTCGTCCATCACCCAGCTCGCCGTGTTGGGCGTATGGCTCTTCGGCGGCGGCGCGGTGCGGCCGGAAAAGCGCGTCACCGCAAGATCGAAACTGCCCCAGAAGAAATGCACCGGACTCGCTTTGCCGATGAAGCGCGCGCGAAAGTCGGTCATCACCCGATTGGCCTGCAGCAGCGCCTGATGGAACCTTTGCACATAGGCCGGATCGTATTGGGCGTGGGTGCGGTCCTGATCGAACGGTATGCAATTCTCGATTTCGCACGGCGTGGTCCAAATGGAAACGTCGATGCCCAGCGCGTGCAGCTTGTCCATGAACCCGGCGTAGAAATCCGCGACCGTCATGGGCTTGAGCGCGAGGCTTTCGACGCGGCCGTTGCTCGCCTCGACGATCAGTTGATGACCAACAAAATCGAAAACGACATCGAACATGCCGCCCGCATAGGACATCGCCGGCGCCAAAAGTCCACGGGCCGTCACCAAAAACGTAGCGTTCCACCAGTGGTTAATCAGCGGCGTAAGCGCGATGCGCACCTTGCCGGCGATCTGCGTCCACAAATGCAAGGTGTTGCAGGTGTCGCTCCACGCCTCAAACGGCAGATCGGGCCATTGCGAATTGTCACTCATCGGTTTGGGCCCTGCGACGTATTACTTATGTATTCACGAACCCAGCCGGGTCTCCAACCACCCTAGACTATTTCTCGCCGCCAGGCCGGTCGGGCGCGATCGAGATTGGCGAGGGCGCCATCGGGCCGCCCTCGCGGGGTCGTCGATCGGGCGACAGCTCACGCCATCGCCAGCCGGTTCGTTGGGGCAGTCTCCCGCCCCAACCGCAGCAGCACGAGGCCGTGGAGCATCAAGGCCAGCGGCACCGCAAAGGTTGGCACCATAACGAGCGGATAGGACGAGATGAGGAGGTTCGGGGCGTCGAACGCAAATAGATGCGGCCGGCCCGGCGAGGTCATTGCGCCCATCGTGATCGCCACGACAAGGTCGGCGATGCCAAAAAGGCTCCACGCGTAGACCGATCTGCGCGC
>JASHVC010000276.1 GCA_030039655.1 Xanthobacteraceae bacterium
GAGCTGAACATCACCGTGAATGCGCGCGACATCGTCTCGGTGATGCGCTTCCTGCGCGACGATCCGCGTTGTCTGTTCTGGAATCTAATTGATATCACCGCGGTCGATTGGCCGGCCCGCGAGCAGCGCTTCGACGTCGTCTATCATCTGCTCTCGCCGAAGCACAACCTGCGCGTCCGGGTGAAGGCGCCGACCGACGAAACGACGCCCGTGCCGTCAATCATCGAAGTCTTTTCCGGCGCCGATTGGTTCGAGCGCGAGACCTACGACCTCTACGGCATTGTGTTCCTCGGCCATCCTGACATGCGGCGACTCCTGACCGATTACGGATTCGAGGGGCATCCGCTGCGCAAGGACTTTCCGCTCACCGGCTTTGTCGAGGTGCGCTACGACGACGAGCTCAAGCGTGTGGTCTATGAGCCGGTGCGGCTCAATCAGGAATTTCGCAACTTCGACTTTCTGTCACCGTGGGAGGGAACGGAGTACGTGCTGCCGGGAGATGAAAAGGCCAAGGTGGGCGGCGGCGGGCAGGGGTCCTGACGATGAAAGACACCCTCAAGCCCGGGCTCACGCACCGCTTCAGTTATAAGGTGCCCGAAAACAAAACGGTGCCCTACACCTACCCGGAGGCGCCCGAGATCGCCTCGATGCCGAAAGTGTTTGCCACCGGCAACATGATCATTCTCATGGAATGGACCTGCACGCAGCTATTGGCGCCCTATCTCGATCCCGGTGAAGGCAGCCTCGGCGTGCATGTTGATGTCAGCCATCTGGCCGCTACGCCGCCCGGAATGACGGTGACCGTCGACGCTGAAGTCGTGCAGGTCGCCGGCAACCGGGTTGCCTTCAGCGTCAAGGCGCACGACGGAATCGATCCCATCGGCGAAGGCCGTCACGAGCGTTACGTCGTCACCTGGGACAAATTCAACGCGCGGGTGGCTGCGAAAGTCGCGAAGGCGAAGGAGCTCGCCTGATGGCAGATGCTGCCACCAGAAACTTCACGATCAACTTCGGACCGCAGCATCCATCTGCGCATGGCGTACTACGCCTCGTGCTTGAACTCGACGGCGAGATTGTCGAGCGCGTCGATCCGCATATCGGTCTTCTGCACCGCGGGACAGAAAAGCTGATCGAGTACAAGACCTACCTGCAGGCCATTCCGTACTTCGATCGCCTCGACTATGTGGCGCCAATCAATCAGGAGCACGCGTTTTGCCTGGCCGCCGAGAAGCTCTTGGGGATCGAAGTGCCTAGGCGTGGGCAGATCATCCGCGTGCTTTACTGCGAGATCGGCCGGATATTGTCGCACCTCCTCAATGTCACGACCCAAGCTCTTGACATCGGCGCGTTGACGCCGCCGCTGTGGGGCTTTGAAGAACGCGAAAAGCTGATGGGCTTTTACGAGCGGGCGTCGGGCTCGCGCATGCATGCGGCCTACTTCCGGGTTGGCGGCGTGCATCAGGATCTGCCGCCGAAGCTGATCGACGACATCGCCGGGTTTTGCGATCCGTTCCTGAAAGTCTGCGACGATCTGGAAGAACTGCTGACGGAAAACCGCATCTTCAAACAGCGCAACGTCGACATCGGTGTCGTCTCGCTGGCGGAAGCTTGGGCGCGCGGCTTTTCCGGCGTGATGGTGCGCGGCTCGGGCGCGGCCTGGGACTTGCGCCGGGCCCAGCCTTACGAGTGCTATTCGGAACTTGAGTTCGACATTCCCATCGGAAAGAACGGCGACAATTACGATCGCTACTGCATCCGTATGGAAGAGATGCGGCAGTCGGTCCGTATCATGAAGCAGTGCATCGACAAATTGCACGAAACGCCGGGACTGGTCGTCATCGACGACCACAAAATCTCGCCGCCGCGGCGGGGCGATATGAAGCGCTCCATGGAATCGCTGATCCATCATTTCAAGCTCTATACGGAAGGCTTCAAGGTGCCGCCGGGCGAAGTGTACGCGGCCGTCGAGGCGCCCAAGGGCGAGTTCGGCGTTTATCTGGTCGCCGACGGCAGCAACAAGCCGTACAAGTGCAAAATTCGCGCGCCGGGCTTCGCCCACCTGCAGGCTATGGATTTCCTCTGCCGCGGGCACATGCTCGCCGACATCTCGGCGATCCTCGGCTCGATCGACATCGTGTTCGGCGAGGTGGACCGATGAGCGTACGCCGCCTCGCCGAAAAGCAGCCGGAAAGCTTTGCGTTCACGCCGGAAAATCTGGCCTGGGCGAAAGCCAGGATCGAAAAATATCCGCCCGGCCGTCAGCAATCCGCGGTGATTTCGCTTCTGTGGCGTGCGCAGGAACAGTGCGGCGGCTGGCTGCCGCAGAAGGCCATCGAGGCGGTCGCCGACATGCTCGGCATGGCAAAAATTCGCGTACTTGAAGTCGCGACCTTCTACACGATGTTCAATCTCTCACCCGTCGGCAAATACCATGTGCAGTTCTGCGGCACGACGCCATGCCTGCTGCGCGGCGCCGATGCACTGAAGAAAGTCCTCCACGGCGTGATTGGAGAGGAGAACGAGGTGACCGCGGATGGCAAGTTCTCCTGGGTCGAGGTCGAGTGCCTGGGTGCCTGCGTCAACGCCCCCATGGTGCAGATCAATGCCGATTACTACGAGGACCTGACGCCGGAAAGCTTCAAGAAAATCCTCGATGATCTCTCGGCGGGTAAGACGCCGAAGCCGGGGCCGCAGATCGGCCGGCAGAACTCAGCGCCAGTCGGTGGCCCGACCACATTGACCGATCCGTCGATCTACGCGGCGAAAGAGAAATAGAATGCTCGCCGACAAGGACCGCATCTTCAAGAATCTTTATGGCCATCATGGATGGCAGCTCGACGCCGCCCGTGCCCGCGGCGCCTGGGATGGCACCAAAGCGATTCTGGAAAAAGGTCGCGACGCCATTATCAACGAAGTGAAAGCGTCAGGTCAGCGCGGCCGGGGCGGCGCGGGTTTTGCTACCGGTTTGAAGTGGTCGTTCATGCCCAAGCAGGTGGACCGGCCGCACTATCTCGTGGTCAACGCCGACGAGTCCGAGCCCGGCACCTGCAAGGACCGCGAGGTCATGCGTCACGATCCGCATCTGCTGGTCGAGGGCTGCCTCATCGCCGGCTGCGCCATGGGCGCGCATCATTGCTACATCTACATACGTGGCGAGTTCATCCGGGAACGCGAGCGGCTGGAGGCGGCGGTCGAGCAGGCCTACGACGCCAAGCTCATCGGAAAGAACAACGTCAACGGCTGGGACTTCGACATCGTCGTCCACCACGGCGCGGGCGCATACATCTGCGGCGAGGAAACGGCGCTTCTGGAAAGTCTTGAAGGCAAGAAGGGGCAGCCGCGGTTAAAGCCGCCGTTCCCGGCCAATATGGGCCTCTACGGCTGCCCGACCACCGTGAATAATGTCGAGACGATTGCG
>JASHVC010000014.1 GCA_030039655.1 Xanthobacteraceae bacterium
CCGGTGGCCACCTCATGCAACATGGCCTGGTCGATTTGGTCATCGTCGGCACCGACCGCGTCACCGCCAACGGCGACGTGTGCAACAAGATCGGAACATATTTGAAAGCGCTCGCAGCACGCGACAACAACGTGCCGTTCTATGTCGCGCTGCCCTCGCCGACTATTGATTTTAGCATTGCGGATGGCCTCTCCGAAATTCCCATCGAGGAACGCAGCGCCGACGAAGTGGCGACGATGACGGGGCGCACCGCCGACGGCAGCATCGAGACGGTGCGGATCGTGCCCGACGGATCGGCGGTGGCGAATTACGGCTTCGACGTAACTCCGGGACGGCTGGTCACCGGCCTCATCACCGAGCGCGGCGTGATCGCAGCCTCTCGCGCCGCGCTGGCCGGGGCTTTCCCAGAGCGCGCCGGCGGGGCAGAATCAAACTGATCTCGGCGCCGTTTGGGCAAATGGAGTTTCGGCGTGCGTAAACCTCCGGTGCGTGCTTTCGCCACCATGGCTCTCCCTGGAATCCTCGCTATGCACGTCAATTCGCTGGCCGCAGCCCTGCCAACCGATGGCCGGCAATCGGAGACTGCGCTCGTCGTCGCGCGCGGTACCGCGCGTTATTTGCACGCGCTCGGCTATTGCGTCGTCAGTGAATTGCCACTGCCATCGGGCCGCCGTGCCGACCTTGTGGCGCTGGGTGGCGACGGAGAAATCATTGTCATCGAGATCAAATCGTCGGTTGCGGATTTCCGCGCCGACGGAAAGTGGATGGACTACCGGCTGCATTGCGACCGTTTGTTTTTCGCCACCATCGCGGACGTTCCACGGGAAATTTTTCCCGGCGCCGCTGGATTGATCATTGCCGATGCGTTCGGCGCTTCAATTGTCACCGAGGCGCCCGAGCACCGCCTGCCGGCAGCTCGGCGCAAGACCATGATGCTGCGATTTGCTCACGCGGCGGCGTTGCGCCTGCAGGCGTTGGCCGATCCGCAAGGACCTTACGCGGGCGAAATCTGAGAAGGGAATTATTTAGGCGCGCGTTTGGCGAGGATGCGCTGCAGGGTACGGCGGTGCATGCTGAGCCGGCGCGCGGTCTCTGAAACGTTGCGGCCGCACAGTTCGTAGATGCGCTGAATATGCTCCCAGCGCACGCGATCCGCCGACATGGGATTTTCTGGCGGCTCGATCTTTTTGGTGTCGAGCGCGAGCAGCGCCGCCGCGACATCGTCGGCATCGACTGGCTTTGCCAGATAATCGACGGCGCCGAGCTTCACCGCATTCACTGCGGTCGCGATGTTGCCGTAGCCAGTGAGAATGATGGCGCGGGCTTCGGGCCGGCGCTTCTTCATCGCCGAGATAACGTCGAGGCCATTGCCGTCGGTCAGCCGCATGTCGACCACCGCGAAGGCGGGCGCAGCCTTCTCCACCTGCAGAAGTCCGTCAGCCACCGACTCGGCAGTGGTCACCACAAAGCCGCGGCCTTCCATGGCACGCGCAAGACGCTGCAAAAACGATTTGTCGTCTTCGACGATTAGAAGCGAACGCTCGCTGGGAATCGAGCCGGGTACTGCATTGGTCATGGCAATTTGCTCCGTCAACGCGATTACCACGTCATTCGCGCGAGCGGCGAACCTGTCGAATGCTGTCAGGATACGCCGCTTCGCGGGGCGTGGCACGTCAACAAATAGTCAACAATCAGGCCAATCTCATCACAGAGTTAAGCGGCCGGGATCGCCGGCTCAAGAGGGGCCGATGGGTGCGAGGCCAGCGGCCGCTCGAAATCGGCACGGTTCCAGGTCACCTTGATGGTGGCGCCGTGCAGCGGCGGCTGCTGATTGAGCAGCGAAAGCCTGGCGCCTGAGCGTTCCAAGAGGGTCTTGGCGATGAAGAAGCCGAGACCGAGCCCAAACACCGTATCGTCGTCGCCTTCTCCCGGCCCGCGCTGCGCCGGCCGGCGGTGCGTGACGTAAGGCTCCCCGAGGCGGCTTAAAACCTCGGGAGCGAAGCCTGGACCATCATCGCTGATGGTAACGCCGACTTCTTCGGCGGTCCATTCGGCGAAGATTTCGACCCGCCTGTGTGCGAAATCAACGGCGTTCTCGATCAGGTTCCCGAGACCATAGCGGATCGCGGGATTGCGCGCGCCGAACGGCTCTCCCACACGGTTGGGCGGGAAGGTGACGCCGATCGACACGCCGAAATTGCGTTGCGGCGCCACCGCTTCATCGAGCAGCGCGGACAGCGGCAGCCGGTCGAACGGTTCGGCCGTCGGCAGCTCGGTGATCTTGGCCATGATCTCGCGGCAGCGTTGCGCCGCCTGGCGCAGGAGCTTCACGTCATCGACATGCGGGGAATTCGGGTCGAGAGACCGTTCAATCTCACGCACCACCAACGTGATCGTCGCCAGCGGCGTGCCGAGCTCATGGGCGGCCGCGGCCGCCAAACCGTCGAGCTGGGACAGATGCTGCTCGCGCGCCAGCACCAGTTCGGTCGCCGCCAATGCATCGGACAATTGGCGGGCTTCCTCGGCAACCTGCCACGTGTAGACGCCGATGTAGCCGATCGCCAGCAGGATCGAGAGCCAGACTCCCATCATGTAAATTTCTGGAAGCTCCAGCCGATTTGGAGGTTCCCAGGGCAGGTCATAGTGGAAATAAACCAGCACAGTCGCACAAAGCACGGCAAAAGCGCCGATGAGCAGGGTCATCCGCGGCGGCAGCGCCGTTGCGGAGATGAGCACCGGGCCGAGCAGCAGGAATGAGAACGGATTCTCGAGACCGCCCGTGAGGTAGAGCAGAGCCGCAAGCTGAGCGACATCGAAACCCAGAAGCCAGGCAGCGCGGTCCGGCTCGAGCCATTGCGCCTTGGGAAAACCAAGCCGCAGGGCCACGTTGAGCAACGCCGCCACCGCGATCACCGCGAAGCAGGCCCAGATCGGAACCACCACGTAGTCGAGGCCGAAATGGACGACCAACAGTGCCGCGAGCTGGCCAAACACGGCGGCCCATCGCAGCCGGACCAGCGTGTCCAGCCGCACATTGCGCTGCCGATCAAAGCTTTTGGGCAGGCCTAACATGCAACCTAGTGTATCGTTTGCCGGGGCCAATCCAAACGGGTCAAGGTGCCGCTGGCATCGGGGGCGCGGTTGCGCGAAACTAGCGAAAAGCAGACACACCCGCTCGAAGGAGTGACGCAATGCCCTATCAGCTCGACCAGTTCATCGCCGACTGCCGCGCCATCCTGAAGCGCGACCCCGGACCGAAGGGCCGCGAGGAGGTCCGCACCAAGCTCGAAACCCTGCTCGGCAATCCGGATTTTGTCCGTAAGCATTGCGAAGAGGCACCGCGTGGACTTCACGTCCTCCACGACGATCCCGAACTCGGCTTCCAGGTCCTCGCGCATATCAACGATAAGGCGCGCGTCTCTCCGCCACACGATCACGGCGCCTCGTGGGCGATCTACGGGCAAGCGACCCATTACACTGATATGACCGAATGGGAGCGCGAGGATAACGGCGGCGATCCCAAGCACGCCAAGCTCAAGCCGGTAAAAAAATACCGGCTGACGCCGGGCCACGCCGGCATCTATCAGGACGGCAAAATTCATTCCATCGATTATCCGGATCACTCGCGCTTCGTTCGCGTGACCGGGACAAACCTCGATCGCATCGATCGGGTGCGCTTCGACCTCAAAACCGGCGAGGTGCATCAAATGACGCCGCAGCAGGCGACGTGACCGCATCGATCACCGCGCCAAGCGCCGAAATCTCGCCCGCCGGAGCCTCGCGGTCTCCGGCGGCGCCGTCTCTAGTCAGCGCCCAGCAGCTTCGCGGCATGCTGGCTGACGGCCAGGAAATCGCGCTCGTCGACGTGCGCGAGGAGCTGATTTTCTCGCAAAGCCATCTGCTGCTGGCGCGCTCGATCCCGCTCAGCCGCTTCGAAATGAGATTCGCGCAGCTGGTGCCGCACCGTGGAACGCGCATCGTCCTGTGCGACGATGGCGACGGCCTCACCGCGCGCGCTGCGGCGATCCTGGTGCGCAACCGTTACACCAACGTCTCGGTTCTGGACGGCGGCGTAGCCGCCTGGGCGGCGGCCGGGTTGGAGCTGTTCTCCGGCGTCAACGTCCCCAGCAAAGCCTTCGGCGAATTTATCGAGCATGCAAGCCACACGCCGAGCATCGCCGCGACCGAACTCGAACAGCTCATCCGCGAGCGCGCGAACCTGGTAGTGCTCGACAGCCGTCCGTTCGACGAATATTCGCGCGTATCGATCCCAACCGCCATCAATGTCCCCGGCGCCGAACTGGTCTTGCGCGCGCGTGACATCGCACCGTCGCCAGACACGCTGGTCGTGGTCAATTGCGCGGGGCGCACCCGCAGCATCATCGGCGTGCAGTCGCTGATCAATGCGGGCTTGCCGAACAAAGTGGTGGCGCTACGCAACGGCACCATGGGCTGGAGCCTCGCCGGCTTCGTGTGCGAGAGCGGCAAAAATCGCCGCGCGCCCAGTTACTCCGCCAAGACTTTGGATTGGGCCCGCAAAGCAGCGCAAGACGTGGCGCAAAATTGCGGCGTCAAGACTATCGACCGCGCGACGTTTGACACCTTGCGCGCCGACACCACCCGCACGCTTTATCTGTTCGACGTGCGCGATCCTTCCGAATACGAGGCGGGCCATGTGGCCGGCGCGATTCCGGCGCCGGGCGGTCAGCTCGTGCAGGCCACGGATCAATACGTCGGCACGCTCGGCGCGCGCATCGTGCTGGTCGACGACGCCGAAGTCCGCGCGCTGATGACCGCATCCTGGCTGCGGCAGATGGGCTATTCCGAGGTGTTTGTGCTTGCCGAGAAGGGAGCGGAGACCGGCTGGCCGTCG
>JASHVC010000277.1 GCA_030039655.1 Xanthobacteraceae bacterium
GGGGAGTTGCAACCGCTTGATGTTGTCTCCAAGGTGAACCAGCGAATCCCACGATGTCCTTACCTTGGGTGACCAGACTGGTTTGCCATCCACATATAGCTCGCTTCCCATGATACCGGGCAACAGAACAAAGACATCATCCTCGACTGATTTGCCTGTCTGAATATTATATGGCGTACCTAGTTGAGAGCGCGCCAGCTTGGGATAAGTAACCGCCCCAGCAGCAAAGCGAAGAAAATTTCGCCGAGGCATAGACATTCCCACCTCCCATGATTCCAAAGCTCTCAAGGACTTCCGAACAGGGAACCGTGAACAAAATCAGCATTAGCCGGCGATCCGTGGTTTTTGAACGACCATAGACGTTTCTGTTGCACGACGACGTGGTTGTTCGCATTGTTGTACCAGACTGAGGCCTGGTTGAATGGCTCGCGGATCAAACGAGGACCACCCAGACTCATCTCATCTGACACCGTTTCCCATTTGGAAAACTAGTCCCTTTTGAACAACTTTTTGAGCTTGGCACCTGCCGACCCGTCCATAATCATGGCCGAATGATCTGTACGACCAGCATAGCCGCCATCCGGCGCCTGCTCCCAAGGGTATGGTTCAGTGAGCACCTGAATTCCCTTGGCAAAGGCGACCACAAACGCAAGGAATGTCTCAGCGGGCACATTCGTAACGGGCAGAACCCTTGTGGTCAGCGACGCTGAATGAAAACTGTTCTCTACTGCCGTGTCAGTAGTGCTGACCAAACCCTCGAGCACCAGCGCACCCAAGCCGAACAGGCCGGATTCAAGCCCGACCTGATCCTCGCCGATCATGGCGTTTCTGGTGTCTCTACAAAGCTATCCCAGAGGCCCCAGGGTGCGCGTCTATTCGATATTTTGCGGCAAGGCGATCTTCTGGTGGTCCGGTGGTTGGATCGATTGGGGCGCAATTACACTGACGTGACCGACAATGTTCGGGAGTTCATGCGACGAGAGATAGTCATCGAAACCGTCATTAACCGAATGACCTTCGACGGCACGACAAGGGATCCCATGAAGCAGGCGATCAGGGATTCCCTAATCGCCTTCATGGCCGCCACTGCTCAGGCCCAAGTCGAAGTCACCAAGGAAGCCCAGAAGGCCGGGATCGCTCATGCCCAGACTCACGACGATGGGACCAAGTATCGAGGACGGAAACCGACCTTCACTTGCGCCCAATTCGCCAATGCCCGCGAACTCCTAAGCCAGGGCCTTGGCGCCTCAGCAGTCGCCAAAACAACTGGGCTGAAGCGACAGTGCATCTATCGAATTCAAACGCAGCCTGAGAAGCAGATGGCGGCTCTCCGAGCTTGATATCCCGAAGAATTTGTCTCGCTGACATGATCTTCCCAAACATAGCCGGTTTGTTGAAAGGTGTTCTGACTCGACGAATAGTTCGGCCTAAAGAAACTCCACAAGCCATACTTTCTTTCCAGTCAATCGGCTTCAACGACTTCCTTGCTCTCGATGTGCCTCCACGAGAGATGTTGCTGAGTCCAATACTGCCTGAACGAAGTCTCGCAATGCTCTACGCGCCAAGGGGCATTGGCAAAACGCTGTTGAGCCTTTCGGTTGGATTAGCGGTGGCGAGTGGTGAACCTCTGCTTCGCTGGTCTGCGCCTCGGCAAAGAACCGTTCTCTATGTCGACGGAGAAATGCCACTTGTCTCGTTGCAAGAGCGGCTTCGTTTTATCTCACTGGGGCTCGGCGTGGAGATACCCAACTCGAGATTTCGAGTTTTGACAGCAGACCAAACCGATGACGGCATTTCACTCGGATCGGAGGCCGGACAGACGGCAATCGAGCCGTTGTTGCACGATGTTGATCTTTTGATCCTCGACAACCTATCGACGCTTTGCACGACTGGAAGTGAAAGTGCGAGTGAGGCCTGGGTTCCGATGCAAAATTGGTTGCTTAGACTTCGTCGCAAGGGAATTGCTGTGTTGTTGATTCACCATGCTGGCAACAATGGTCGTCAACGAGGAACCTCTCGACGAGAGGATGCTTTGGACACCGTGATTGCTCTTCGGAGGCCCGAAGATTATTCACCTGAGCAAGGTGCACGATTCGAAGTGCATTTTGAGAAACTGAGAAATCGTGTTGACGGCGAGGGCGCGATTCCGTTTGAAGCCTCCTTTGCAGGGGACGCTTGGTCAGCCCAAGACCTGCGCCCTCCGATCTTCAAACAGGCCGTCGAACTATTTCAGGAAGGACGCACGGTTCGGGAAGTTGCGGCTCAACTTCATGTCAGTAAGACCGAGGCGGGCCGGCTGAGGTTGCGGGCATTGGCCGAAGGGTTGGTCGTGCCGGCGATGAACGATCATGGATCATTGCAATCATAGGCGGCTGTGGTGACCTCGCAGCGTTTGGTGGTCTTGCCTATCCAGGCCTGAGGAGAATGAGACGGACAACTCGGACCTGCAAGATTTTGTCTGTCCCAATGTCCCGTTGCCTATAGTGATCGCCTTTGGGACAGCGACTCGGTGAACCAAGTGCTCAAGGGTCTGCGATTGTTCCGCGTTGGTAACCTGTTCCCATGGCTGGGTGGGTGCTGTCCTAATTCCGAGCCTCTTGTCCTAATTCCGAGCCTCTTGTCCTAATTTGAGTTTTTCGCTGTCTTAATTTACTCTTGAGCGGCTGGGTGGACCTCTCCCAGCGGAATATTTACTCCTCCACACTTTGCCCCGGCATGCCAATTCGCCGGGGCTATTTTTTGGCGGCCCCTTTTGGATTCGCCGATCTCTGCTCCCCAACCCTGTCAGGGGGGTGCGCACATCCATTTCGCGCAGTTCAGCAAGATCGCGTTCCTGGGCCGTATCCGGCGCAAGCACCCGGAAGATAGTGGGTACTGGCCCCTTTCCATAAACGCTGGTCCTTTTTGAATTTTACTCTGGTCCCTTTCGAAACTTGATCGGCTCATAAGACTTGTTTATGTGGAATTTAGGCCAGCGGGGAACGAACCGAGCCCTAACACCCAGAGGGGAACGGGACTGCCTACGCCTCGGCCAAGGGTCGCCTGTCGCCACAACGCAGGCGGCCTTTTTATTTGGATTTTCCCGATAATCCGCCTGTGGATAACTTGGAACTGTGTCGGCTACCAGACAAACATCGCTGATTATGAGGCATAGCCTGAGAACCTATCACTGACAACGGCTTCGCCAGGCGTCGGTGGCTGAGAGACCAATAGCGCTCCCGCTTGCACGGCAATGAGGAGCGCGGTCATGCCCGAATACCGCATATTTCAATTGGATGATGGTGGCCGCATTTTGGGGCCGTCCAAAGTAACTGCCTGCGAAGATGACCACGACGCCATTCGGCAAGCCCGTGCTCGGATCAAGGGTGGCGTGTTGGAAATTTGGGAAGGCATCCGGCGTGTTGGCACGATAATGCCAACCGGTGGAACGCCACGCGTTTGACCTCAGGTTTTGTCGGCGGACCTGTAGTGTCGCGTAGGCGGCGCGGCTTGCTTACCCCCTGACCCCAATAGCGGGTCGCGCCGTCATTTAGGTCGCCTCAGCTTGATGGCGTCATATCCGTTTGAATTTTTCTGTGATTTCGTTTGAACGACGGGAACCAACCGTCACCTTGTCACTTTTTGTAGGCGGATACAGGAAAGCCGCAGTGCCGCTTGCGAAGAGACCAAGCGAGGCATATCGCCTGTACGCAGCGCACTGCCTCAAGATTGCTCAAGAGCAATCAGACATCGTGGACCGACTGGCCCTCATTCAAATGGCGCAAGCCTGGATCGACCTGTCGGTACAAGCGGAAAAAAATGCCGGCACTGCGCTGGTTTATGAGCCGCCGGGAGCGCACCGGCAGCCGATGCCCTCGCCGCCGAAGGATTAGGCCGCCCATTTCTGAGATCGCCTAAACCCTGTCGTAAGGCTTCAGTAGTAAGTTGGGCCGAGCTGCGGCAGAGGTATTGCTATATGTGGCCGAACCTGACGGCTTTCCTCAAGAACGAGTCCGGGGCGACCTCTATCGAGTATTCGGTCGTCGCGGCCGGGATCGCGCTGGCGATTGTGACAGCGGTCGTGCGCCTCGGTACGAACGTGCACGGCATGTTCACGGCAATAATGACTGCGCTGAAATAGGCCGATGGTACTGCCCGGAGTAAGATGGCACTTCGAACTCTTGGCCCTGGGCTGCGCGCTGGCGATCTTCGTCTTGTTGATGGCAGCTTGATTTTACTTTCTGGGTTTGTAGAGGCCTTGTTCTCCGCAGTGGTCGGTTCTTATGAATCATGACAATCAGTGATGATCGGGGATAGTTTGCAGATCTCCGTAGCCCAAAACCGGAAATCCAACATACTTGCGCCGATGGTGCCGCCCTCCGTTGGGGTTCGTCTTCCTCCCCCAACAGGCAGCCATGGAAAAATGTCGGGGGGTGCGGCGCGGTCATCTCAGCTACTACTGACCGCACCGTAACCGGCAGCCTCCGTTGGCGGCCCTACAGCAAAAAGAAAAGCCCCTGCGCGACGGGTGACCGACGGTCGGGGCTTACACCAGTTCAAACCAGGCCCGCTCAGACTAATGGCCGGTCGACCCAGTCGTATCGTCGGTTTGTTACCCGCGCCTGAATCCGTGCGAATAAACCTAGCCTGGCAGCGTCTACAATTCTTAATTGCCTTTCGTCGGTCGGCTTAGCGCCGCTGCAACAGCTTCCAACTAAGCTCGCATCTAATCCAAATGGTCAAAAACCGTTTGGCGGGAGCGACACAGCCACGTGCAGAGACCGTTTGGAGCACTCCATGAGCATCCTTGTTTCTCGTTTTGTGAAGGACCAGTCAGCCGCCACCGCCATTGAATACGGCCTCATCGCCGCCGGCATTGCGGTTGCGATCATTGCCGTTGTGTACGGCCTAGGTACGAACCTGCAGGATACATTCGGCAGCGTTTCGACCGCGTTGCCCGACTAGGGCTTCCCGTCCGGTCCGTTTACGTCACTCATGCGGCGAAAGCGGCCAGAGGGGTTTCGGTCCGTCAGCCCGGAGCCCCTTTTTCTTACGCTGGTCGAAACCGACGCAGCCGTGGTGTTGGACAAAAAAGCCCCCGCAGCGGGGCGGCCAGGGCCAAGGTTTGAGAACACTCTCGCGCTGCGGGTCTATCACTTCTGAACGCGGACGATTGATCCGGCAGTCAACTTCATCACCAGCTTCCCGACGCCCCGCCACCGCCAGATGACCCGCCACCACCGGAAAATCCGCCACCAGAATCGCTGTCGGAAGAACCGCTGCCGCGCCCGGGTCCGCTGTAAGAGATGATGGGGCCGCGACGTCTGTCCGATGGTGGATCGTAAATCAGTCGCGCTACGAACATGATGAAAACCACCAACAAAAAACCAAGCATGTTGTTGAAGGCATGCGAAGGTTCATCGCGGCGAACAGCAACTTTGCGCTGCCATTCCGAGGCATCGGCCGTTAACACGCCAATTATGCCGTCGACACCTCGTTCTATCCCGCCCGAATAGTCATTCACCTTGAAGCGAGGGGTGATTGCGCTGGTTATGATCACCGACGACAGTGCGTCAGTTAAAGTACCTTCGAGTCCATAGCCGACCTCAATGCGTACTCTATGTTCGGCCGGGGCGACGAGGAGCAATACCCCATTGTTCTTTTTGGCGTCCCCAAGCTTCCAGAAGAGGAATAGCCCATTGGCATAAGTTTCGATGTCGCTTCCTTGTAATGAACTCACGGTGGCGACAACGAGTTGAATGCTGGAGTTTTCTTCGAGAGTTTCGAGCTTGGCCTCGACGGCGCTGCGGCTTTGCGCCGTCATGATGCCTGCTTGATCGACTACCCGACCAGTCAGTGCTGGGAAAACAAGGGCGAGGGCAACCGAGGTGATGCAGACGACGAGTGCTGCAGTTACGCAGGCTGCTACTACCTTCATCGTACGCCCGTCAGAACTCCACTTCTGAGGATTTGCTGCACCGGCTGAGACGCAAGCCAATGGGTCTCTCGCGCCAGGATTACCAACTCAGCGATCGCTTGCGGAGGTCTCTGGCTGAGATTGTCGACGCAGCTTTGGTTCGGGGGTGTGAACGGCCGAAGGAGGGGCTGCCAGATGCTCCCAAACATTATCGACACTGTTAGCGGCTGAAGGGCGAGCTGTCAGCGGCTCCCAGGCATTAGCGACACTGCTAGCGGCTCAAGCAGGAGCTGCCAGTGGCTCCCAAACATTGTCGACGCTATTGAAGTGATATTCTTGAAGCGTGAGAAATTTAACAAAGTCAATATTGTCGCGTGCCGTTGGCAGCTCATACGCTGGAAGAGGCTTCCAAGTGTTTTCAACATTATTGAAATAATATCCCCGAGCTTCCAAGCTTTGCGCGAGGCTGGGGGTTGTAGCTCCTAAGCACAGAGCCACAGTTAAAAGAACGCTAATCCGCGGCACTTGGGCCTCCTTGGCGACGCGAGACTGCTGCGCTCAATGTTTACCGGCTGAAACCTAACAATCGTCAAACTCCAGGTGCGATTCAGGATGCAAGGATCCCGATCGGGAGGCATGTCACTTTTTTCGACGCGATTGGGTGTGATAACCGACATGGCACCGTTTTGTCGAAGAGACGTTCCTGGCCCATCGATGCGCAAGCGCTTTTAATCGTGTACGACAAGCGATCCTCCAACTGCTCCATCATATAAAGCAGGGCGCGTGACCCGGCCACAGAGAGCTTCAAAGATCGGCAGTATGCCGCACAGATCGTTCCGCAATCTTGGACATAGATGCAACCCTCACCGAAATCTCGAACAAGCGATCTGAACTGACCAACGATCCCAATGTCTGTTCCTCGAAGAGGACGGGCCGGTCCAAGCCCCCTTACTGACGCTCCATTCGAAAGGCATCTTCACGTGATGGAAGATGCTATGGGGCGGCGGCGAGGATATTGCATTCCATCGTTGCTGATGTGAACCGATGGAGCGCCCCATGCAGAAGTCGAACGACCTAAGCCGATCCCTCACCGCCCTGGAACCGCACGGCACACTGATAGCGGTCATTGAGATGAGCCTGTCGAGCTGGCTCGTTGCCAGTGTCGTGCCTGGCGTCGAGCGCCAGCCGTTGAAAAAGCTCGCGGTCGATGAGAACGCATTGCTGAAACTGCTGCATCGATGGCGAGAGGAAGCGGAGCAAGCAGGACGCAAGATCAAGCGCATTGCGGTCGCCTTCGAGGCTGGCCGTGACGGATTCTGGCTGGCGCGCTGGCTCAAGGCGCGCGATATCGAGGCTTACGTCATTCACGCATCGAGTGTGGCGGTGTCTCGCGAGCATCGGCGCGCCAAGACTGACCGGCTCGATACTGAGCTACTCAAACGCTCTTTTCTCGGCTGGCTGCGCGGCGAGCGTGATCACTGTAAGATGGTCGAGATCCCGACAATGAAGGACGAGGATGCCAAGCGGCCTAACCGCGAGCATGACAGCCTCATTGGAGAGCGAAGTCGGATCATCAACCGAATGAAGGCCGCGTTGGTTCGGCTCGGCATCCGCGGCTTCAATCCCAAACTGAAAAGGGCCGCCACGCGCCTCGGTGGCTTGCGCACGCCTGAGGGCGAGCCAATCCCACCCAACGCGCTGGCTGAGTTACGTCGCGACATGGAGCGCCGACGGCTCGTCAATAATCAAATCCGCCAGATTGAGCAGGAGCGCCTGGAGCGCATCGAACAAGCGCCCTGTGATGGACCGCACGTCATGGTGCGCCTGTTAGCGCGCGTGATGGGGGTCGGTATTGAGACGGCCGACATGCTGGCGCACGAGGTGTTGTCGCGAAACATGCGCGACCGACGGGCCATAGCGCGTTATGCCGGCCTCACTGGTTCACCCGACGAGAGCGGAAGGAAACGCCGAGAGAAAGGGTTGGCTCGCTCGGGCAATGCCAGGGTCCGACGCGGCATGATTCAATTGGCGTGGCGGTTCCTTCTACACCAGAAGAACAGCGCCTTAACGAAGTGGTTTCGATTCCGCACCGAGAACGCTCGCGGTACTCGAAAGGCCATGATCGTGGCCTTGGCTCGCAAGCTATTGATCGCCCTGTGGCGGCTCGTGCGGGAGGGCGTTGTTCCGGACGGCGTTATCTTGCGTCCGGCAGAATGAACGGAGGAAGCTGAAGGCACCACGATAGTTTCGGCCTTGTCCGTACGCTTGTGAACGGACGCCGATGACGTTCGAGGTGGCGGAATCCCGAAGATGCCCCTTGGCCTATACGCCGAATGGAAGAATGGGTCCGCCGCTTCGGAGCTTCGCTGCCGATGCGCATGACTGCATCATGGTTCGGGTCCTTAGACCTACCGGATACAAGGTTGTGGCGCGATTGAACCGCGCCCGAAAGCGAGCTCCCCTCTGAT